>JBBQAD010000240.1:0-5873 GCA_038315885.1 Fibrobacteria bacterium
CACTAGGAACTTTCACTGAGGCGAGCGATTAATTCCTATCAAACCTTTCATCTCGAGCTGAGTAAGGCTACAATATCAACAGATATGGTGAAATTATTTTTGCTCATCCAACAGAGCCGCGAAGCCCAAATTCTTCAGAAATATTTTGAACAGAGGGGTTTTCGGGTCTTTTGTGAAAAACCCATTATTTCAACTTATATCAAATGTATTCAATATGAACCTGAGCTCATTTTTCTGGAGTTCCCTAGCGATTTTCAGAGCCAAATTGCCTTTGTTCAAATGCTCAAAAAAAATGAAAAGACCCGGTCGATACCGGTTTTGGGCTACGGAAATCACTTACCTGGAGAAATCCAAAAATGGTTAAGTAAAGGTGAACTAGGTCAATATTACCCCAGGCCTTTAAAGGTCGGAAACATAGTCGACTCACTGGAACTATTGCTGGGTAATCGCCTCTACGAAGAAATGCGTCCTTCGATTCCAAAGGGAAAAGATGCCCAGATACAGGGACTGCTTTCTAACAGCCGCACGGCTAGCGAAAAAATGGAAGAAATGCTCCGCCATGTCGGACGATTATTCGCCTTTCCCCTCACAATTTCACGCATATGCCAAGTTAATGAAGATGAAAAGTCGGGAATGGAAGATATGGAGCTGGCGATTTCTTCTGATGCGTCGGTTACAGCGACGCTATTAAAGGTCGCTAACTCTCCTGCTTTTAGTGCCCGAGGAAAACAAATCAGCGACCTAAGGGAAGCTTTGGTGCGAATTGGTTTCAATGAGACTCGAAATATTGCCATGAGTCTAGCCGCCCTTTCACTCGTTGGCCCATCGCCTAAAACACCCGTATATAACCGGATGGATTTCTGGTACTACGCTTTAGGCTCAGGTCTGATTGCGCAAGACTTAAGCAAACGCATGGGTTACAAGAAACCAGCTGAAGCATTTCTAGTTGCCCTACTGCAAGATTTCGGCATTTTACTCTGGGATGAGTTTTGCGGAGAAGCGCTCGAAAAAGTGATTGAGCTTACGCTAAGTAAAAGTTGTTCAGTGTTACAGGCAGAACTGGAAATTCTCGGTTTTACTCACCACGAATTTATCGGTCGACTTTTTGAAAAATGGAAGATGCCTCCCCACTTGGGCGCAGCAGTGCGTTTGTCACAGTACTTTGATCAGGATCTGTCGAAACATTCTGAGGTCGATGCTAATCTTGTCCGTGCGGTGGGAATGTCGAGTATTTTCGCAAAAGCGTTAAACATTGGCCTGTCTTGTGACCTATATGTGCACGGAATTCCTACTAAACTGATGACACAGGTGGGTCTGCCCAATGGACCGGATCAGAAATTTATCGATAAGCTGTTAGTTGACCTCGACTTATTTAACCAATTTCTCCGCTTAGAAAAAAGGGATTTCAGCAACTCGACTAAAGGTCTAAGTCAAAGTCCCCGCATTGGCATTCTTAGTGGGCTTGGGGAAGAGACACAGTACCAGCCCCATAATTTGTATTTGTCGAGAATGAATCATGAGTTTACCCAATTTTCACCGGACAAAAATTTGAGTGATATTTATGCTAATTCCAGTCTGCTCATCAGCAGCGGTGAAGCCAATAAGCGTATCGATTTAAGCAAAGCACCTCCACTGCCCATCTTGATGTTTCAAGAAATCCCTCCCGATGTTGACAGTCTCCCTTTCAATATTCGGTGCTTGCCAAATGCCCTCGACTTGCGGCGAATCGATGTAACAATAACTGAATTACAAGGGCAGCTTCGATAGCTTTTTCTAGCAATCATCCCAATTAAATGATGTATTGAAGCAGTATTCTTGTCATAAATAGTTCCCACCCATACAATCAAATTAACATGTCAGCTTTATTGAGTTTTCTAGGTATCTCATGAGTTCCCTTTTTCTGGTTGTGCAACAGGAAAAGGAAAGGGAAATTTTATCCCTCTACTTTTCCCAAAAGGGTTTTCAAGTTTTGGCGGCGGAACCTGCTGTATCAGTCTATGTAAAATGTTTAAAGCAAAAACCTGACCTCCTGTTTATGGAATTGCCTCAGGACTTCGGCACTCAATCGCAAATTTTGGAAAGATTGCAGGGGAATCCCCGCACAAGTACTATTCCCGTTCTAGCCTATGGCAATCATTCCCCTGCCCAAGTGATGCCCCGCATTCCCGCCCGCTCTGTCACTCAGTATTACAGTCGTCCACTTAAAATTGGCGGGGTGGTTGAATCTTTGGAACTCTTGTTGGGCAACCCCCTTTATCAAGAATTAAGTCCCCATCTGGCTTCCCAAAAAGAAGAGGTCACCAATAATTATTTGAACAAAACCATTCCGGTCTCTCGCCGATTAAATGCCATGATCAACCGAATTGGGCGTTTCATGGCTTTTCCTTTTACATTGGTTAAGCTTTCCCAGATTAATAACGATAGTGATGCGGGCGTGCCTGAATTAGTCCGCATCATTAAAACCGATTCCGCAGTGGCAACTTGTATTTTAAAGGTGGCCAACTCCCCTTTTTTTAGTGCCCGTGGTCGGCGTATCTATGACCTAAAAGAAGCCGTGGTACGTATTGGATTTGATGAGGTGCGTAACATTGCGATGAGTCTATCCGCTCTCAATATGACTCCTGAGAAATCCAAGGGAAGCTCTTCCAATCCTACTAGCCAATTTGACAGGTTGGGATTTTGGCAATCTTCTCTGGCGTGCGGGTTGGCCACCGAACGCATTGCAGCTCGTTTGGGTCGCAAGCGCTCTCCTGATGCCTTTTTGGCCGGTCTGTTACATGAATTTGGACTTTTGGTAATCCATCAATGTTTCCCAGAGGTGTTCACAAAATTGACGGATCATATGGCCAATTGGGCATTGCCCCTGCAAGATGCCGAAGCGGAGTTGTTGGGTTTTATGGATACTGAATTGACTGCTGCCTTGTTGGAAAATTGGAATTTGCCCAAAGCGATGTCCAATGCTATCACTCGTTTTCGAAGTCTTAGTGGAAGCTTTTATACTCAGGGCCAAGATGACCCGGTACTCTGCAAAGCCTTAAGCTTAGCCTCATCTACAGTTAAGGCCCTTCGCATTGGAACAAGCCCTGACAGCTTTGTTTATCCCGTAAAAGACGAGATTTTGCGCGAAGCTGGCATGGGCGCAGGTAAAGAAGATCGTCTTTTTGCTGGACTAATTACGGCGCTCCAGGGTTATGCGCAATTTTTAAAGTTGGATACGGCTCAGATTAGTCCCGAAACTCCCGCAAATCTAAAAGGATTGCGAATTGGGCTTCGCAATCATTCGCCACGCCTCTTTGAACCTCACCTATGGTTTCTCGAAAGTTTTGATTTTCACATTGAAACGATTACAAAAGATTTACCTGACTCTGAACTGCGCCGACGTTGTGATGTTTTCATTGTCAATCAGCTGGAGGGTCAGGGTTATGCCGGGGAGTTTCCCAATCTTCCTACTCTGATTTTTCAGGACTTTCCGGCTCCCAAAGTGGAAATTCCAGCACATCTCATTTTTCTCCCAAAACGGATTAATTTGGCACGAATCGAATATTCTCTGGCACAATTGGCCGGAATTAAAGCACAATAAGAAGTAGCCAGACAGGAAAAAGGATCATTTGCAGGCAGAAATTCTGCAAAGTCTGGACCCTTTATTTTGCCTGGTGCTAAACTTTAGAAGAACTTTTAGAGAATAAAACCATGGCCCGCTTGATGATAATTGATGATTCAGCTGAGCAAATCGCCATGTTAAAACTGTTCTTAGAATCGCGTGGACATGAGGTGACGGCCTATCAAAGGGGACGGGAAGCCTTGTCCAAAATTGCCGAATTTCTGCCTCAAATCCTTTTGATCGATTTATTTATGCCCGATATGGATGGCTATGAAGTGATCAGTCAAGTACATAAGGAATTTTCAAAAATCCCCATTTTCGCCATGTCAGGTAATGGATTAATTGGTCACATCGATGTTCTGGGAATTGCGGGTCGCCTGGGAGCAAATCGAACCTTTGTCAAACCCTTTGATTTGAATGATCTCGATCAGGCTTTGCACGAAGTTCTGATGGAAAAATGAGAATAAACCAGAGGTTCACTGCTTTTTCGACAAGGGGAAAAGCTGAACGTTTATCTGATACACTCGATCGGATTTCTGATCTTCCTTAGCAAGTTTTGCGAGATTCTTCTGTAACTGAAGAATCTCATTTTTGACCTTTTCATAGGCTTTCACTGAAAATGAATAGGTGTTTGCAGCCGAGACATATTCTTCCTTCTCGAAGTGACGACTTGTTTGCTTAGCCAAATCCAGCATGGCCTCTTGAAAATTGGAATCGAGAATTGATTGAACCTCTGGGTTTTCAGTTACACTCGTGTCTTTTTTTCGGTAGTTATTATTCGCATCTTTTTGAATGAGCTTCAATGTGGTTAAATCAGCAATAGCCGATTCAGCTTGATAGGGTTTAATTGTAGGCATCAAGGCTTTGGCCAGCGTTTCGTAATCGCCTTTAAAGCGGTAAAAACCGAGTAATTCGCGGATGGCAAGATTGAACCACTTAGAATAAACCCTGAATTTTGCTTCTTCTTGAGACTTTAATGTTGGCTCACGCAGACCGGCCATTCGCAAAAAGTACTTGCTCTTTTCATCAGCGTTGCGAGATTGTCCGAAATAAACAAGAGCCTCAAAATAGCGTGCCTCCTGTTTAGCCAATCGCATCACCCGAGAAAGTTTGAAAATATGCGAGGCATTCAGGTTTTTTCTGCCATTGATTACATTAGCCAAAAAGCCTGTGGAAGTAACTCCCATTTCCTGCAGAACCTTCCGGTGGGAGATTCTCTCGCCAGTATTTCTTTTTGATTCGAAATAATCGCGTAGAAAAAACCGATAATTGTAATACTCAAAAATTTGTGTCATAATTTTCTCTCACTGGATTTGATGTTTGCCAGTTTGAGGTTCTAAGATTCGGCCTCTCGGGCCTTGAAGATGAAATAAATTTAGTTACCTCTGAGCATAGATACAATATTTCGAAGTGATAAAAAACTCCCATCAAGCCCTTTTTATCGAAGCGCCAGCTGGAGTGATATGAATGTAAATTATCAGGGTACAGGCGATTCCAGCTTGTTAGATCGCAATGCCAGGGGATATCAAGGCTCTGGATTTAACGGTTTAGGGTACCAATTCCACAGAAAAAATCAGTGTAGCGTTCGCTGGAATCGAACCTGAGCCTGAAATGCCATAAGCCAGCGATGCGGGGATTTTTAAAAGTCTTTTACCGCCTTTTTTCATAGAAGCTATTCCTTCATCCCATCCCTTAATGACTTCTCCTTGCCCTAAAGCAAAGCTGAAAGTTTGTCCTCTATCTCGAGAGCTATCAAACTTTTTGCCATCCAATAACCAGCCGGTGTAATGGACAATAACATTCTTCCCTGTTTGTGGAGACTTGCCTGTTCCTGCTTTTAAATCAAAATATTCCAATCCACTAGCCGTTTTTTTCCAGGTAATTTTCTTCACATCCGGAAAATCATCTGTGTTAAATTGAGATTGTTCACCGGAAATTAAACTGAGATCGAATAGCAAAATTGAGTTTGGGGGAACCCTACTGTTTCCCTTTTCTCCGTATCCCCAGGCCGGGCTCATCTTTAAAAGCCAGCGCGCGCCGGGTTGCATGGCCAGTAACGCTTTATCCCAGCCTTTGTTGACTTGATTGATGCCAAGCTTGAAGCGAACAGGTTGTTTACGGCTGCGGCTGTCATTGAATTGAGTACCTGAACTGAGCCAGCCGGTATAATCGACAGTAACTAGGCTAGCTGCGGTAAACCTCTTGCCCTTGCCTTCTTCGAGCACATGATAATCCAAACCGGGTTCCAAGCTAAGCCAATTAATTCGGCTTG
>JBBQAD010000321.1:0-4703 GCA_038315885.1 Fibrobacteria bacterium
AGTATCACCTCAATCAAGAAGCCTTTGGAAGGTTGCAGTGATTGTAGAGGAATCAAGCCAGACTATGCGATAATAGCCCCATGGCGAAGGTGAAATCCGCATGGTTATTTTCGGCACAAGCCCCGCTCCAAATCGCTGTAATACTCGGAGTCCTACTCTATTTCTATCCTATGCAGACTTTAGGAGCTGAAGAAGTGGTGACCTTTACCAAGACCGGTTCCATGGAAGTAGGCAACCTGGACTCGCCAGGCTATTGGATTGTGGAACCACGAGACCCACTTTGGGCAAGCTGGACCACTTATGATTTTATGATTCGGGTTGATTCTTTGGGAAGGGTTGCCTGGTTTAGACCCTCAATCGAATTGATCAGCTCAACTCCAAAAATACAGCCTCCCGAGGCTGTTGAAATTGCTGCCAGAAAGAAAAATATGGCAGCGCCGCCTAGAATTGCCATTGATTATTCTCAAAGCAAAAATCAGAAAAAATTGTATCACATTGAATCCACTGATCCCCGCATGAAAGGCGTAGAAGATGTTCCCATGGCACTCGATGGAATGACAGACGATTTTAGAAAGAAGGAAATTGAAACAACAGGTATGGCACTCGATCTTTTGCCAGAGGACTCGCGTAGCCAAGGCATCGAAAGTTTAGAAGAGGCAGCCAGGGCAAAGCAGCAAATCATGAATTCTGACAACTCTGCGAGCTCAGAAAGCCTTGAAAACAAAGGGAAAAGTTCCCAAACTAAACCCTGAATCCCTGTCTGACTACTGTCTGACTACTGTATCACTGCCATAGCGACAGCATAATTGCGTTCATGGGAGATAGTGATCAAGCACTGTTGTGAAGCTAGGCTTGGCATTTTTTTTAAAACTCTGGAAGAAAAAACTACGCTAGGAGCCCCTAAACTATTGTGGTGAATTTCGAGATCCTTAAAACTGAGTTGACTTCCGAAACCTGTACCCAAGGCTTTCGATATCGCCTCCTTGGCTGCAAAATGTCCCGCAATGCGCTCAGCTGATTTCTTGAAGCGGTAACAATATTCGCTTTCCCGAGGGCTGAGTATCCGTTCGATGGCGCCAGGAGAGAGCTCCGCTATACGCTTAATCTCAACGATATCAATACCGATACCTTGAATTGATATCCCCTTGATCGACGGAGGATTCTTTATTCCCTTCGTGAGTGTAGGTTTCTTTGTCTTTGAAAGTGATTTTTGTGACATCATTTTGAATACGATTCATCCCACCGGGGCTGATTTTAAAGCAAGATGACTCCTATATGGATTCAAACCAATTTAGGTATTTGACATCGAAAGAGGCTTCGCAAATCTTGCTGCAGCTCTCTGAGATACCTTTTGATGCACTGCGACTCTCACAACAGGCTTGCTTAAAAAAATGTACGGTAGAAGAGCGACGTGTGCTTATTGAACAATTGCAGCTTCGCAAGCGGGCGGTCAACAAGTTTTCTCGCAGTTCTGAAATGCTTTTTCTTCCTTCTGCCCTAGAGATGGCTAGCGGCGAAAGAATCAGTCGCTATAAGGCTAAACGTTTGCCAGCAGGTCGGGTACTTGACCTTTGCTGCGGCCTGGGGGGTGATAGCCTCTTTAACAAGGCGGAAAAAATCTTTGGAGTGGATTTGGATTGGAACAGTCTCCAAGCCTTTCGGCATAATCACTTGCTCTATGGAAATAGGGTAGAGGCAGTTCAAGGAGATGTCACCCGTATCTGCAATGCCACACGAAGTGTTAAACAGATTGATATCGTGCTAATCGACCCCAGCCGTAGGGCTTTTCAAAACACAAAGGCAAGAAAATGGACTTGGGACGAATTATCACCAGGGCCATTAGAAATTCAAAAGCTACTGCGAGAGTATCCCAATCTAGTGATCAAATTAGGACCTGGTTTAGAAATTCCTCCTTGGCTTTGGAATTCAGAAATTGAATACATCGGGCAGGATGATCAATGTTTACAAGCAGTTGTCTGGAGCGGAAAACTTGGAGAAGCAAGCCTCGTTCGTGCTACCGAACTGAAGGGCAACGGGAAAACCCAAGAAGAGCATAGCATTTTTGCCAGCAGAGAAGAAATTCAGAGTATCTCTCTGCCGCAGTCAGAACCCCTTGAATATATCTACGAACCCGTCAAATGCGTGATACGGTCACATTTAATTGGGCCGCTCGCTAAAGCACTGAAGCTGTGTCAACTAGACTCCCAGGTGGCCTTTCTGAGTGGTGCATGGTGCCAGCATCCCTTGCTGAAAGCATACAGGGTACTGGAGCATTTTCCTTGGAATATGGCCCAAATCCACGCGAGCCTTAAGCAACGGGAGATTGGCATCCTAGAAATTAAAAAGCGCGCCCTAGCGTGGGAGCCCGATGAAATTCGTAAAAAGCTGAAGTTAAAGGGACGCCATTCCGCAACTTTAATCGGAACACGGGTGGCTGATCAACCTTGGGCTATATTGGCCGAGAGAATTCAGACAGAAAAAATTTAAAGATTTTAAAAAGACGGTTTATTCGGAAACGGTAAAGGTGGTTTGACCAATTGTGAAGGTCTCACCCGATTGCAGAATGGCGCTGGGAACTTTTTCTCCATTGACCATCATTCCATTTGTTGAGCCCAAGTCTATCAGGGTAATTGTTCCATCGCCTAAAACATCAATAGACAAATGGCGCCGAGAGATATGCGGATCAGGTATGCTGACATCGCAGTTTTGATCTCTACCCAACATATTCATTCCCGTTTTGAGCGGATGACGTGTGCCATTGATTAATAGGCTAGGCATAGAGTAATGAAAGGTAACCTCCAGCATCCTTAATTTAAATTTTTAAAAGCGATTGAAGTTTCCATGGCATAGCGAGCTAAATCATATCCCGTTTTTATTTAAAATGCAAAAATTCAGTGATAAAAGATATTTGTAAAATTTGCGAAATTGGGTCGGCCGACTGTACAATAGTGTAGGCGGAGCCAAAAATGACATTAAGCCACAAAGCTTCCATTCTAATTGCAGAAGGGGAAGACGGTCCATCTCATGCATTGATGAGTGCCCTGGGCAGTGAATATGAATTTTCTGTCGTTCAAGATGGCATCACAGTCATGGAACTCTTAAAAAATGGGAAAGAGTTTGACATCATACTTTTAGGGCTCAGCTTACCCAGGGCCGATGGATTTCAAGTGCTTAAATTTATGGAAGCGCGCAGCATCGATATTCCCACCGTCGTATTTGCTGATTCTGCTGACGAAGCAGCCGAGTCTCTAGGTGAAATTCTTCCCTTGGGTGCGGCAACTGTTTTATCGAAACCTGTAGTGGTAACACGTTGGCAGAAGACCATTGATTCGTTAGTTAAACAACGGGAAGCTTTGTTGGCAGAGCAGGTTCCTGTGGAAAGAAATAGCGGACTTCATTATCCTTTCAGATTGGTTAAAAGATTCTGTTACATCTGTGGATGCGAAAATGTTCCCGTCTTTATTCCAGTCAGTGATGCATACACTGAGAATTGGTCTGCCGGACCCTATCCGACCTATACTTCAGCAGCGGGCTTTCATCCCTGGGATATGTTACGCTCCCTAGTTTCTATATGTCCCTATTGTCTTTTTGCTTCATCAGACCCCCGTGATTTTTCTACCCGTTCAAAATCAACCTTTCCCTATACCCAGGACGCCAAAAAAATTCTTGCCTCTTCTATATCGGCTCGCAGGCGCATGATAACAGAGGGTCAAAAAGAAGATAACCGCTTTGATTCCTTTCTACGGGATAAGGAAAAAGTCATACAATCACTAAAACTGGCTGAGAAATGCTGTAACGGATTGATCTTAGGAGGGAAAACCTCGGCCCATTGCCAGGCAGGCGTCTATGCTACTCTTTTGGGAAGTCTGACTTATCCGCACGGTACGTCTCACTTTCAAGGGGCCCTGATCAATTTTCAGAACCAAATGAAAGCCGAAACAAGCCCAGAACTCTACGTGAAGACCAAATATTTTACCCTGGTTCTCAATATGCTACTGGGACAAACAACCAAGGGTCGAGATATTCTTAAGGAGTTAGAAAACCATTATTTCGATAAACGTGCCGATCAGATTTCAAATGAAGAACGCGATTGGATGCTAAGAATCAATCATATCTGGAAGAATGGAATCGACCTTTCTCAGCCACGCGAATTGGAATATCTCGAGAGCTGAGCCTGTCAAGCGTGCCAAGCCTAGTTCAGCTAGTTCTGATAGTTCTGTCTTTGTTTCATTTCAATGTCAACACGATCACGACCTAGTTTCTGGGTGCAATTTTCTGGATGCAATTCGAGTAGCAGCAAAGTATTTTTGGGCCCAAATAAAAAGAAGTAACACTGAAGAAAGAAATAATTAAAGGAATATGGAAACTTACCTAGTCACAGGCGGCGTCGGATTTATTGGCTCTCATTTAAGCGAAGCCTTAATCAAAAAAGGGCATGATGTCGTCGTACTGGACAATTTCAACCCATTTTATGATCCTGCCATCAAGGAAAAAAATTTCCAAGAATTACAAAGCCACGCCAAGCGTTTGGGAAGGAAATTAAGCCTGGTTAGAGGCGATGTACGCAATGCAGCTGATGTAGCATTGGCCCTGAACGATAAATCGATAGCAGGAGTGTATCATCTGGCCGCCATGGCAGGGGTTCGACCCTCCATTGAAAATCCAGCCCTGTACTGGGATGTAAACTGTAGCGGCACCGCAAC
>JBBQAD010000428.1:0-3462 GCA_038315885.1 Fibrobacteria bacterium
GACTGCTGGGAGAAAGCCAAGAGGTAATAGAGGAGCTGCGCCCTAAATTGACCGCACGCTTTGGACCCGAGGAGGAAATTCTGCTTCCTATCCCCTTTATCTGGACTAATTATTATCAAAAGGAGATGGGAGAGCACATTGTACGGAGCTTTTTTTCTTTCGAAAATCTGATAGATAGGGAAGAATTGGTTGAAATCAAGCGCGAAAGCAACGAGCTTGAGTCAAAATTTGAGGAAGAAGGGAAGCGAAAGGTCAATATTGACCCTGGTTATTTGACGCTGGGTCAGTTTTTTCTAGCGACAACCAAAGATCAGCGCCATCGAATTTACGTGGGCAAGGGAATCTTTATGGAAACCACTCTTTATTTTTATGATGGTGCCTTCCACCATTTCCCCTGGACCTATCCTGATTATCAGAGTGATGTGTACAAAGCCTTCTTGCTAAGAGCAAGAACTAAACTCGCCTTTCAACAGCGCAAGGGCTATCCTTATTCCCAGAAAAAAGAAAGCCCTACCAAGAGGGCAGGGCTTTCTGAAGATTCACAGAAATAGATTGGCTATCGAGAAGAACTAAAGAACATCTTCTCCAGTTTCACCGGTGCGAATTCGCAGGGCAGATTCGGTTGGAAGAACAAAGATTTTTCCATCCCCAATTTTGCCTGTGCGAGCTTTATCAGCAATGGCAGCAATAACCTTATCCACTACAGAATCGGGAACAACCATTTCAAGCTTTACTTTGGGAATGAAATCGGTGTGATATTCACTTCCGCGATAAAGCTCGGTATGACCCTTTTGCCGACCAAATCCTTTTACTTCCATGGCTGTAAGCCCTGTAACACCTGCATCCTGAACCGCAGCCTTGACCTCGTCGAGTTTGAAGGGCTTGATGTAGGCGACTATCATCTTCATAGTTTTACTCCTTGACTTCCGGTCCGTATATGCTCTTAAGATAGCTGATTTAAGGTTCTTTTTGGACCTTTTTCAATTTTCGTTGTTTCTTTAATTTTAGTTATTGATGCTGGTCATTTGAAAGTCAGGGTAGGCAGATATTCCATGCTCACCTTGATCCAATCCACCTATTTCTTCTTCTTCTGAAACTCTGAGACCCATAATCGCCTTCACTACCAAGAAGATGATTAAGGAACAAACAACAGTTGCCACGCCGTAGGCTACGACACCCACCAGCTGGATGAAAAATTGTTTTCCCCCTGCCATTTGCCCAAAGAGACCTACAGCAAGTGTACCCCAAAGGCCACAGACCAAATGAACAGAAATGGCACCGACCGGGTCATCCACCCGAATTTTGTCGACAAGCACCACAGAAAACACCACAAGAATTCCAGCGATGAGTCCGATGGTGATTGAGGACCACATTGCCATTTGATCAGCACCTGCTGTAATACCGACCAGACCTGCGAGGGTGCCATTCAGTACCATGGAAAGATCGGGTTTCTTGAAGAAAATCCAGGATGTCAACATGCTGCTAATCATTCCTGCCGCTGCAGCCAAACAGGTTGTAACCAAGACGAGTGATACTAGGCCAGGATCGGCAGAGAGCACTGAACCACCATTAAAACCAAACCATCCGAGCCAGAGCAAAAAGACGCCGATGGTAGCTAAAGGCATGCTGTGACCGGGAATGGGTTTCACTTGCCCGCCTACGAATTTTCCCTTTCGCGCTCCGAGTAAAATGGCACCGATTAAAGCACCCCAACCACCGACCGAATGCACCAGAGTAGAACCGGCAAAGTCATAAAAGCCCATCTTTTGTAACCAGCCGCCGCCCCATTTCCAGGAACCCAGAATCGGATAGACCAAGCCGACAAAGACCGTCGAGAATACGAGAAAGGAACTGAGTTTAACTCGTTCGGCTACAGCGCCTGATACAATAGTAGCGGCTGTTGCAGCAAACATGCCTTGAAAAAGAAAATCAGTCCAATAGGTATAACCTGCATTGTAAGCACTGGTTAAGCCCGCTGCATCAGTGGCGATACCGAAGCCTGCGAACCCAAACCAACCGTCCAAAATGAAATCACCGGGATACATCAAGTTAAATCCGACCAAAGCATAAGTGATGATACCAATTGCGGGAATCAATGTGTTCTTGAAAAGGATGTTAACAGTATTTTTTGCACGCGTTAACCCTGATTCAACTGTCGCAAAGCCAAGATGCATGATAAATACCAATCCAGCGCATAGCATCATCCATACATTGTTGACTGTGAACATTTCGGGTGTTGGGCCAGCCGCTTCATCAGCCAGGGCTGCAGTTGCCATTAGCAATGCCAAAAGAGCAACCCTTTTTCCATTTATAGTGAATCTGTTCATGAACATTTCCTTACTCTTGTTTACTCTAACTGATGGTATTTCTGAAGTCGATGCTTTTTTATTTGTAACACTATTTTTTGAAGTCTTCACAGAACCTCCTCTCCGGTCTCACCGGTACGAATCCGCAGGGCCGACTCAAGGTTTGTAACAAAAATTTTGCCGTCACCAATTTTTCCGGTTTTGCCAGCAGAAGCAATTGCTGCCACCACCTTATCCACGATGGCATCTGATACAGCTATCTCTAGGCAAACTTTTGGAATAAAGTCTGTGTGATACTCTGAACCGCGATACAGTTCGGTGTGACCTTTTTGACGCCCAAAGCCTTTGACTTCGGACACGGAAATACCGGTTGCACCGGCTTCCTGTACTGCAGTTTTGACCTCATCAAGCTTAAAAGGCTTGATAAATGCCGTAATCATTTTCATGTGCCTCTCCCAGTCGCAATGGACTATTGAACCTTTGTCATGCTTTAAGCATTGAATGTGCCAAGAGAAAAACGGCAGGAATTGGAAGGTTTTTGCAGTCGTTTTGAAAAGTGAAAGAGTTTTGTCAGCTTTTGTCGGGGATAGGGCGATAGATACTAACAATTATTGACATTTATTGACAAGATAAATATTGAGGACGGCATTCGGTCAATTCAACCTAAAGTAGAATATCGGACTTTATTTAACCCATACCGAAAAGAAAACGAGTCTTTTTGGATAAAGCATAATCCAAAAAAAAATCGAACTAATACGGTTTTACCAACTCAGTTGTTCGAGCACTAGTGAGGTTGACATGCAAAACAAAAGCAGGAAGAAAGCCCTAAATAGCTGAGTAAGGTTTCTAATAGTCGAAGGGCAGGTAGAGGAAACTTGAGCAAATTCATAATAAGCAATACAACTGGAATGGATAGGACCAGGTAACTAGGTACATGAAAATGGAAAATAAAAAAGAGGCATTAAGCCTCTTTGAAAATATGTTATCAATAAAATAATGAGTTAAAAAATGAGTTAAAAAATGATTTTTTTTAGAAGGAGAAAAGACTCTCTACTGCATAATTGGTTGTTTTATTCAGAATTTCATATTTAACTTCGGCCAGAGTTGTCCAATTGTCAGAAATTAGGTAGCTGGGGCTAAAGGTAATTTCGTTATC
>JBBQAD010000226.1:0-6237 GCA_038315885.1 Fibrobacteria bacterium
GATTCCAGGGCGATTTCACCTAAGAAGGGTAGACCAAGGGAACGCGCAATGCGCATTCCACCGCCCTGCCGAAAGATGTAGTGCTTTTTGTCACAATTATCACAGACGAAATAGCTCATGTTTTCAATAATACCGAGAACCGGAACTGAAACCTTTTGAAACATCTTTAAGCCCTTTTTAGCATCCAGCACGCTGACATCCTGTGGGGTGGTTACAATGACTCCACCTGAAAGGGGGGCTGATTGCGTCAAGGTCAATTGTATATCTCCGGTGCCAGGAGGCATATCGATAAACAAATAATCGAGTTCCCCCCAAACTACATTGTATACAAAGTTTTGTATCATCTGAGAAGCCATAGGGCCGCGCCAGATCACCGGCCGTTCGTCATCTGCAAACATCGCCATCGAAACAATTTTGATGCCATTAACCGTAACTGGGTATAATTTCTTGTTATCATCGAGAACAGGAGCTTCTTGGATTTTGAACATCATTGACTGAGACGGTCCGTATATATCGGCATCGAGAATACCCACCTTGGCTCCTTTCATGGCCATGGCGGTTGCCAGATTTGCTGTTACAGTCGATTTGCCGACTCCGCCTTTTCCCGAGGCGACAGCCACAACGTGCTGAATATTTTTCATGCTATCGGGTGCCTTGCCAACCGAGCTGCGCGCGGCTTGGGCGGTCATGTTGACTTCTACCGACGTAACACCGGCTATTGCATTAACTGCTTCGATACATTGCGCTTTTAATTCCTCTTTAACCGGACAGGCAGGAGTAGTCAGTTGCAGATCGAAGGATACCTTTCCGCCAGCAATTTTCAGATTCTTGATAAATTGGAGTTCAACTATATTCCGATGTAAATCAGGGTCCTGAACAACTTTTAGGGCCTCTAGAACTTGTGACTCGTTTAGACCCGACATTGTTTTAGCCTCCGAGCGAAAAAAGGGCAGTTTCATGCCCGCAAATATAGAAGGGCAGCTCCTCGAATGGGGTGCTAAATAAGCTCGCGTGGGAGAAGTCCGGAAAATAATGAGCCAAATATCAATTCGCTGACCTTAATGTCGCAACTTCCCATCAATCCCATCTATCACTTGAGAAAAATTGGATTAGCGTAGTCTGAGAAAAAAGTCCTACTTCCTTCTAATAGGATACGTCTTCATTGATTCGCATTCTAGTCTTATATTTTAGCGTGGTGTTTTTAGACAGATTCAAATTCATCTTCTTAGAAGCTTACACAAATAATTACTCAACAGATTGAGTTTTTTTACTTTGACATTATTTACATTGAAATTCGCCTGCATCAGCAAAAATTATTTGTATACATACATCTATTTTTAAGAGAAATTCATTTTACAGATAAACAATATGGCTCAAACTGATACAATTTGTGCATTGTCAACGCCTGAAGGTCAATCGGGAATCGCTGTAATTCGTGTTTCGGGATTAGAATGTCGAGAACTCGCCAAAGTATTCTTGAGTGAAACACAATTTCGCAGTCATTTGATTCAGTACCGCAAATTCACAAGTGTTACTGGGGAGGTCATCGATTCTTTGAACTTTGTTTATATGGCGGCACCCAAAACTTATACCGGCGAAGATTCCCTGGAAATTTTTTCTCATGGAAACCCACTAATAGTCCGGCAGATTCTTCATCAACTGCTGAGTATCCAAAGTGTTCGCCTAGCCGAAGCGGGGGAGTTCACACGCCGAGCTTTTGAAAATGGCAAAATGGATCTTGTTCAAGCTGAGGCCGTGGGGCAGTTGATTCATGCACAAAGTTTGGCTTCCTTAAAAAATGCCCATCGGGTTTTGTCTGGTGATTTGAGTTATACTCTTAAAAATTTGCGCGACCGTTTAATTGAAACAAGCGTTCATCTGGAACTTGATGTGGATTTTGCCGAAGAAGAGGCCGACCCCGATTATGCAAGTTGGGAAGATCGCTTGACTGTTATTCACAGAGAGATTCAGAATCTAGCCGAAAGTTATGCTCAGGGACGCTTGTTGGATAGGCAGCCACGTGTCGCTTTGTTCGGAGCCCCCAATGCAGGAAAATCGAGCTTGATCAATGCTCTTTGTAGAAATGATCGCCTTTTGGTTTCAGAAAGGCCCGGCACAACTCGAGATTATGTGGAAATTCCAATTAAATTAAGTCAGGGAACCGTAATACTGGTGGATACTGCCGGTCTGGGTCAAGCGGTAGATGAATTGGATTCTCTCGCCCAGGAGCGGAGTCGACGGATTTTGGAATCCTCAGATTTTAAAATCTATTTGGAAGATGGCACCCTGAACCATGAAATTTTAAGCAATCAAAAATTTGATGTAAAGCTGCGCACAAAATCGGACTTACCGGCTTTCAACAGTGATACAGAATCTATTAGCGTATCCAGTGTTACAAGAATGGGACTGGATGAACTTTGTGAGCGCATAGAAAATGAATGCTTCGCTCAGTTTTATGGAGAATCAGGAATCTTGATAAGTTCAGAGAGGCAGTATCACAGTTTAATAAGCGCCCAAGAACGATTGGATGCAGCCCTTCATATTCTTAAAATCAATCCCGCAGTAGAACTCATTGCCTTCGAAGTTCAGGAGACAGCCCGAATTCTACGTGAATTGTTGGGAGAAATTCATCCTGATGACGTTTTAAACCGCTTGTTTTCGGGATTTTGTATTGGGAAATGATCTTCAACAAAAATCGTGATCTTAAAAATAAATTCGAAATAAAGTAGCAGATTCGCATTCCTCATTCGTTTTAGAGTGGAAGCAATGAAGACGCCGACATCCCAAGAGACTTTGGACGATGCCTTAACTGGTCTTTTTAAGGAATTTTCACCGATGCTAACGCTACTCTGCCGAAAAGTCCTCCTAAATGAAGCTGATGCCGAAGATCTGGTGCATGATGTGTTTCTCCTAAAAGTTCCTTCCAAGCTAATGCTGGGTGATCTTCCCACTCGCAGAGATTGGGCACATTGGCTAATTGCTGTTTGCAAAAATGCCTGCCTTGATAAGCTTCGCTCCCGAAGCCGCGACGCACGATTGTTAACAAGCGCTGCCCACGAAATGAGTGCCTTTAGAACACCGCTTGCTGATCAAGAAGAAATGAATCTATTGGAGCGAGAACAAAAACTTCAGGAATTATTAGCAGCCTTGGAGCCCCGGTATCGACAAGTGTTACAACTAAAATATTTGCTGCAAAATACCTGGGATGAAGTTGCTAGCGTCTTAGGTCTATCAACCCAGGGTGCCCGGAAAAGGGCGCAACTTGCTATGAAACAAATAAAGGACCGGGAACTTGAGCAATGTAGGGATGAGAAAAAGAAAAAAAGGAAAGGCGAAGACGGGAAAGGAGGAGATAGGTATGACAGTAAGTAAGAATTTCGAAGACGAGAATAAAAATGAAAACAAATCTAACAATAACCAAGATATCACTAACCAATTGAGTGACGCAGATATTCATCTATGGCTGAATTCGCTCTTACCATGGACCATTTCACTAAAAATGCATTGGAGATCATGCATCAATGCTGATTTTAGAAATAGATGTAATCAAATACGAATCGAAAAGAGTCTTTTTAATAAGGAGTCATTGGAAAAAAATCTCAGTCGCTATCAGGATGGACTCTCCAAATTGAAATCTCAAGGATTGTGGATTAATTCTGAAGCTTATCCCGCGACAACAAAAAAAGTCTCGCCTCATCCCTTTGGAGCCACGCAAACTGGTAGAGGCATAATTAATATTATAAGCAATTCTTTAAATCATCTAGTGCAACCGCGAATCTCTATCCCAGCATTTTCTTTGGTACTGGTAGTCCTCGGATTGGGAATATGGAACTCTTCACTGATGACTGAGAAAGGAACTCCAGAATTCTCTGCAAAAGGGGCTAGTAATACTCATTCTTTAGGTATCCATCTGATCAGTCGAAATGGAAGCTTGGAGAAATCCCATGCAGAGCTTAATGTAATTCTCAATCAAGGTGATACATTACAAATCATTCCCCAATCCCAGGGGCGGGAATATTTAGCGGTTTTTTCAGCAGAAAAAAAGGAGATATCAGATTATCCCGTAGACATCGATATCAACTTTCCATTACTAACCAATTTTTCAGAAATTGTGTCAACAACTCACCTACCCCCTGCATTGGTCCCAGATTCAGGCAGCAATATTTTGATTTGCGCCAGCAGCACTCAAGCAATTTCACTGGAAGTACTGAAAGAAAAGGCTAAACAAATCCTGGAAAACCGAAGCCATTGGCAAGCGGGGTATGCCGAGTTATGGGATGGTGTCTACTATCAAATTTTTCTTATCGAGGTGGGCAGTGAAAAATAGTCTGAAGGTTTGGCAGCGTTTAATTTTCATTCTTCTTTGTTACAGTCACTTCGGAATAGCAATAATCGGAGCTGCTACCAATAAAGCGAAATGGACACGTATGGCTGTAATTGCGGCTTGTCCCAAGGGACTAGATGGAGAGTCGAAGCTACGGTATGCATATGATGATGCCGATAGAATATCTCAAGTCTTAAGTGGCCTGGGTGATATCACTCCAGAAAATCTGTTCATCTTCAAACAGGAGGATATGGAAGTTTTTCGGAAAAACTTGTCGCGCGCTGGCAATCGATTGGCGAGCTTAAAGGCCAAAGGTGAAAAAGTAATGATTCAGTTCTATTACACCGGTCACGGGGGTCCAAAGGGCTTTCATGTGGGAGGTGAAACACTAAGTTTGGCAGAAACGCGTGCGATATTGGGCCTTAATCTCAGTGATGCCAGACTTTTGGTGTTAGATGTTTGCTACGGAGCCAGTTTTTTTGCCAAAGGATTTAAATCGGTGGCTCCTCTAAAAATCGAAATTGAAAAAAATGGAGAAGATCAAACCCGGGGAGAAGTCACGATATCCTCATCGGCCGTAGACGAACAGGCCTTTGAAATGCGCAGTATGGGAGGCTCGGTATTTACATCCCATTGGATGTTAGCATTACGAGGGGCAGCCGATAAAAATGGCGATGGACAGGTTTCGTTGTTCGAAGCATATGGATACGCTTACGATAGAACTGTTTACACAACTACGAAGGAACTCGCCAATGTGCAACATCCCAGCTATCAGATGGATATCCAGGGTTTACGCGATATGACATTAAGCAGGGTAACTGAGGGCGCAGCAAATATTCAGTTTATCAGTTGTCCGGCAGGAGCCTATAGCATACTGGATTTAAATAAAGGTTTAAGTCTTGGAGAGTTACACTTGGATGGGAAGAGCAATTTTGTATTGGCATTAGAACCGGCAAGCTATGAGGTTAAATACAGATTTGCTCAGAATAAAGAAAAATCAGCTACTGTAACAGTTGATCTGTCCCGAGGAGACACAAAAAATATTGGCCCGGAGGATTTTAAGAATTCCCAGAATAGCATTGCCCTGGGAAAAGGTGAGGCTGATTCACTTGAGACTATTAATAAAGAATCCACTAGAATTGTTAATATGGAAGAGGCTAAGCCTGATATGCCCGTGGAGGAAACTAGTGAAAAATCTAAGAGCCATTTGAAGCGGATAGCAGCTGATGAAGTGGCAGACCAAGAGACTTCTGTAACTAGGGAAGAGGGAGAAGAACTGGTCGAGAAAGAAATTGCTGGAAAGGCAGAAAGTGACATAATGATAAAAAATAACACTCCAGTGCTGAAACCATTAATCAGCTGGCCATCCCATTCCTTTAGTGAAACAAATAATGCAAAGAACCGAAAATTTAAAGGCGGAGAGGCCCTACGCCTGGGAATGGATCAGGCTTACAGTGTCATCTCAGAAAAATCTTTTCGATCAGCACTAAGTGAGCCTAGACCTCATCTTGAAAATTTTTCGATAACTCCTCATTTTGGAGAAGAAAAGACAGATGGATTGGATTTTCGATTCTGGCTCCAGTATCCATTATTTGAAAGATTGAATTTCGGCTTAGAATACGGAAAGTCAAAACGAGTATTACAGGGAAGCGGAAGTGGACATGAACCAGTACCGGGATTGGATGGAAAATTCGATGTCACATGGACAGAAGAATGGATATTATCAGATCAGGCATTCGGCGTCGTATTGGGAACACCTTTGTATAATACCGAACGTTTCGGAATAGATTTTGAGTATCATTTAAATTGGCTTGCAGAAGAACTAGAAAGTATCTCTCAAACCAAGCGTCCTTTACTAGAGACCGAAGATATTTATTACAAATCCTATGATCGAGATGGGTATCGCCATGCTC
>JBBQAD010000348.1:0-4394 GCA_038315885.1 Fibrobacteria bacterium
TAATCATAATATTAGTGGTTTTGACAGTATAAATGTAAAACTCCTAGTGTTATATTCAGATGGAAAGGTGTTACAGGCCTATAATAAAACCTTAAGCGTCCATGATGCAAAAACTGGAAATTTGCTATGGAAAAAAACCGATGGGCCTTACCCCTATGCCTGTATCTCACAAAACAATGTCTATGCCATTCAAGGTTCCTATGAAGAAAGCAGTTACACCCGTAACCAAAATCACGGAGCCAAGAACAGAATCAATTACGATCTCACTACGGGAGCGCAAAAATGGAGCAGTCCTTCCTCTGCCGGAAGCCTGGCAGGTTTGCATTACTATAAGGGAAAACTGGTTGAGTTTCTCGGTGTATACAAATGCTGTGGTTCGACTAATGGCCATACGGCTGTGATCGATCCCACAAACGGTAAGGAAATCTGGAAAAAATCCTACCCTGCAATGCCTGCCGTGGCAACTCCCCTCTTCTTGGGCAATAAAGTCTACGTGACCAGCAGTAATGGAAAAGGAATGGTTTCGTATGACTTGGATAATGGTTCATCGACAACTGAAAAAGATGTTACAGGTGTCCACGGATCCTGTAAACGCAATGTGGCGACTTCTACCCATCTCCTCGTCAATGGAATGTATTTCCTGGATAAAGATATGAGTTTGTCTAAGACATCCTTTTCACGTGGCGGTTGTGGCTCTTCAGTACATCCGGCCAACGGAATGATCTACGCTCCTCCGAGCGGATGCAGTTGTTATAAAATGTTTCATGGATATGTGGCCTTTAAATACCAGGCACCGGAACAGCCAGTTGCAGATAATTTGAGATTGGAAAGCTATGCTCCGGCTCCCGCCAAGATTTCAGCAGATGCCAAATGGCCTGCGGATAATGAATGGCCGATGTTTATGGCCAATCCTCGCCGAGGCCGATATACAGAGACACCATTGAAGGCAGAGCTGAACAAAAAATGGTCAGTTAAAATTTCAAAAGCCGATAATGGCAGTTCGTCTTGGGAAGATTTTAATAACAGCCAGCCTTATTCCGGGTCCTTAACGCCTCCCACTGTTTCAGGTGGACGAGTGTATGTATCAGTTACCCACACTCATGAGATTGTTGC
This sequence comes from Fibrobacteria bacterium, assembly GCA_038315885.1. Taxonomy (GTDB): domain Bacteria; phylum Fibrobacterota; class Fibrobacteria; order UBA11236; family JBBQAD01; genus JBBQAD01. Next base: position 1,114 of record JBBQAD010000348.1, read on the forward strand.
ATTAGAAGCTGGAAATGGCGCGGAGTTATGGCGCTTTACAGCCGGTGGGCGCGTAGATGGCCCTCCCACGATATACGGAGGGCTCTGTGTTTTTGGATCCGCTGACGGCTACATGTATTGTTTGAATGCCGTTTCTGGTGAATTAATCTGGCGATTCTTTGCCGGCACAACGTATCGCAAAATCATGGCTTATGGTCAAGTCGAATCGCCTTGGGCTCATGCGGGTTCTGCAATGATCTATAAGGGTCATGTGTACTTGGTTGCAGGACGTTTTTCAGAATCGGATGGAGGTTTTACCGCCTATAAATTGGATGCCTACACGGGGAAACAAATCTTTTCAGAAAACGTTCCATTTGCCTATGCACAAAGAGGGGGAGTACGGTCTCAAACGCCCGTTAATTCAATGCTGCGACCAATGATGTTTGATGGTAAGCTGATGATGATGGATTACATTGCAGTTCATCCCGAATTAAACAGAGCCACAAGCACCTACCATAATTTAGATGTTCACAATCCTCCTGATAAATATTGGGCTAAATTCTCTAACGTCCCCAAAGAACAATGGGACTCTGAAGCTTGGCAAGTAGGACGCTTTTTTAGGTCTAAATTCAACTACATAAATCTGGATCCTGCTCGTGGGGGTGGAGGGTTTTCCTATGGAATTGAGCGAAATATTTTTAGCGGTACTTTCTCCCCTTTTAACTCCAAGCATATGACTGTTATTAATAGAGATGAATTCATCCAGATTCCCATGACTGAAGATGGAAATCCAGGTGTAAAGGGCAATGCTAATCTCGACTCTATGCCGAAGATATTTAAACCCTCCAAAGGCGAATCAATTCGTGCTGTTGCAGAAGCGGGTAACACATTTGCTATCGTTTCTGAAATTGGAACAAGCAACAAACTTACAATCGCCACGATTGGAACAAGCAATGTCCGCCAATATGATTTACCAGCGCAAGCGGTTTGGCATGGTATAGCAGTCGCAAATGGAGAAGCTTACATTACAGCGAACGATGGGTCAGTTACTTGTATCGGTAACGGCCCTGCTGCAATTAAGACCGCTCAACAGATTATTCCAAAGGTTTTGAATGCCAGCCAAAACTTGAATGAATTTATGCTAACTGTAGACATAGCCTGCAATTTATCGATACAAATCTACGATGGCAAAGGAGAAATAGTCTCAAGCTCCAAAGCTCATGATCGGCAGCTTTCTGTATCACTTAAGAATTTGGCAGGAGGACGCTATCTGGTAGAAGGCCAAGCCGGGCAATCCCGATTTACTCGGCATATTACAGTTATGCGATAGTTTCAATATTTTTTTGCGTGTACTGTATCTGTCCTATTAAAATAAGCCCAACTGGCCGTAGTTGGGTAACGACATTTAGAATCCCCCTTTTTTGTATAGAACCGATTTACTCCTAATCCCAGGAGGAATCGGTGATAAACCACAAACAGGTGAGGATTCTTATTGATAAATTGTCTAAAGGCTAGCCTCTGTATCCTCACCCATTCGCAGCAGTGAAGTGAAAGAATTTCTTTTCGCACTTTAGGGGAACTCAGGAATTTTTGCCGTGGTAATCGGCGCAAGAACACTGAAATTCCTTAATTCAGTGGAATCTGTGTACGGGCTCTTCTAGAAAACGACCTTTCTATCGGATTTTCTTTGAATCCTAGACTGTAGAACTCGAATTTCTAATTACTCAATTTTTAGGACTATTTAAGTATTTATTGGTACAATTCTAAAATACTATTTTATATTTTCACTATGTGGCTATTTAGAAATATCGATACTTATATTCTTCGACTGGTAAAATCCTTTCCTGCCGTTTTAATTACGGGTCCGCGTCAAATCGGTAAATCGAGCTTGTTAAAACACCTATTTCCAAAAGCTCGCTATCTCAGCTTTGATGATCCTGCCTTAGTAACACAGGCGACTACTTTGCCCGATCTGTTTCTCTCGGAGTACAGCGGGCAAGTAATACTCGATGAAGTTCAATATGTGCCCGAATTTTTTCGGCACCTAAAAAGAACCATCGATGCCAATCCTGAAAAAGGCCGTTTTTTACTAACGGGTTCGCAAACATTTCCTCTTATGGAAAGCGCGACAGAATCTCTGGCAGGGCGCTGTGGAATCGCACAAATGCAAAGCTTAAGCCTGGGAGAACTCAATATAACTGTACCTGATGTTACACCTTTTCAATTTATTGTGAAGGGAGGCTACCCGGCACTGTATGCGCAGGAATGGCCAGAGTGGCGGGATTGGTACACATCGTATTGGGCTACTTATATGGAGCGCGATGTACGTCAACTCAAAGCGGTCGGAAATCTGCGTGACTTTGATCGTCTGATGCGCGCTCTGGCGATTCGAGTCGGTCAGTTGATTTCCTTTAGTGATTTAGCCCGCGATGTGGGTATCACTTCGCCTACGGTTAAATCCTGGATTTCCATTTTGGAAGCCAACGGACAAGTCATCGTGCTCGAGCCCTATCATGCCAGTCTCGGCAAACGCTTAGTAAAATCACCCAAGATTTATTTTTCTGATACGGGGCTACTTTGTTATGCATTGGGTGTTCACAATGAAAAAGACTTGTTGGATTCCCCCATATCGGGTTCTATATGGGAAAACCATGTGCTCGTCGAATTGATTCGCACCTTTTACAATCGGGGCGAAAGGCCTTCATTTTGGTTTTGGCGCACCCATAAAGGTGAAGAGGTCGATATTCTCATCGAAAGAGCTGGCCGTTTCACTGCGATAGAATGCAAGCTCAATCAAAATCCATTAGTGAGAGATACCCGTGGAATAGAAGCACTGGTGAATTTTTATGGATCTGAAAAAGTGAGTGCTTCCTACGTTGCCTGTCCGACAAACCATACTCATCCACTGAAGACCGATCCTCGAGTGTTGGCAATCAATCCCCAGCAACTGGTGAAGCAAATATTGGAGTAAATTAATTATTGATTACAGTTCTTCACTTAGAGCTTAATTCAGAGCTGGATTCAGACGTGAGTTGTCCCTTTACTGTAAACAACCCGTACTTCCCTGGAAATCGCCACCTGTTCAGGTTAAGTGTGTGATTTTTGTTCTGCTTTTCCGAATGTTTCGCCAGCCTTGTGGAGTTGAGAGCTTTCAGGTGAAGCACTTGAGGGCCTGATTCCGCTGACTTGATTTCCCTTTTTCCGCCCTGGACATTTTCACCCTTGGTGATTTTTCCGGTATGTGTATGTAACCATTCCACCGAATAAGAACCGCTGCCTTCAAGCTCAATAGTTTTGGAATT
>JBBQAD010000170.1:0-7468 GCA_038315885.1 Fibrobacteria bacterium
ACAAAGCAGTTACTTGGATTCTTTTCTGAATCTTTATGGGGCAGGGGATGGGGGTGGAGGCCCATCGCGAAAACAAATTGAAATCAGTTTGAGACAGCAGAATTTGGAAAGTGTCGTAAAAGTTAAACTAGCCAAGGCAGAGGACTTTTTTGAAGAGATACGAAAAATCCCCGAAGCTTCTCTCCCCAGCTGGCAGGGTGAATTGTATCTCGAGTTACACCGGGCTACCTATACCACCCAGGCAAAAATCAAGAAGTACAATCGGCTTCTTGAAGGCGCCCTGCATGATGTTGAATTGTTGGCCGCTCTTTGCGACGAAAACCACAATGAAGAAATTGATGCAGTTTGGCGGGATACTTTGCTAAACCAGTTTCACGATATTTTGCCAGGCTCCTCGATCACCTGGGTTTACCAGGATGCGGAAGCGATGAGTCAGAAAAACTTGGAAAAACTCCAGGATTTACAGAATAAACTATTGAAAAAATTGTCTGGACAGACATCAAAAAGCGAAACCAAAGCATCGACCAAACCAACAGGAATGTTACTCTTGAATACCCAGTCATGGGAAAGAGAAGAAATTGTTACACTACCAAAAGAAGCAGCATACGGAACAAGTGATAATAAGGGTGAAATAATAAAAACACAAGTACTGCCTAATGGCGAAGTACTGACCAAAATTTCGATTGCCCCTCTTGCTATGAGCTCGCTTATTTGGAATTCCAAATTGAGTAAACCCACTACTGTTACGCTATCAACAAAAAACGGAAAAGCAGGTGACTTTCAGGCTAATTCCGGAGTGACAGTCAGCAACCGTGCGATAGAGAATTCACTCCTTCGCATTGAAATTGCCAAAGATGGAACATTAAGTTCGATATTCGATAAACAATTAAAAAAGGAATTCTTAAAGGGTCCAGGCAATCAGCTTCTAATTTGGGAAGATGAGCCTGTGTCATGGCCTGCGTGGGATGTTAACCATTTTTATCGCGAGACCAAACCTGAAGCCGCCACTCTTGTGACCAGTGAAGTATTATATCAAGGACCATTGGCCGGTGCCTTGCGACAGAGTTACAGTATTGGTCACTCTAAAATTGAATTAACGATTAGTCTATCGCAGGATGACAAGCTACTCAAGGTAGCAGCCAAAGTGGATTGGAATGAGCAGAAGAAAATGCTGCGTATGGAATCGCAAAGCGCTTTGCAATGCAAGGAGGCAAGCTATGAAATTCAATTTGGTTTGCTGAAACGCGCCACTTATGTAAATACATCTTGGGATAGGGCCATGTTTGAAGTCTGTGGACACCGTTTCGTTGATCTTAGTGAAGAAGAATTGGGTATGGCCCTTATTAACGATTGCAAATATGGTCATTTAGTCCGTGATGGGCTGATTAGCCTTAATCTACTGCGTTCCTCGCAGGATCCTGATCCAGTTGCTGACTTGGGTGAACAAGTGATGGCTTGGGCCTTTTACCCACATGCTGAAGTTCTGGAAAAGTCGGATGTGTTACAAAGAGCACATAACTTTAATTCGCAATTATTGAGCATAGCTACTTCACAGGAATTCAAGAGCCAGAAAGCCTTTATCGAAGTTGACGGGAAATCCGTGAAATTAGATACAGTCAAGATGGCCCATGACAAGAAAGGCCTCATTTTACGGCTTTATGAAACCTTTGGGTGTAAATCAAGTGTAACACTTCGATTTGGTCAGCAGTGGAAAGCCATCCACGAGTGTGACTTACTTGAAAATGTTGAGCAAAAGCTCTCAGGAAAAACATCGGAAATCCAACTGGACTTTTCGCCATTTGCCCTACGCACACTTTGGCTTGAGCCCTAATTAGTTCTAATTGGACCTATCCGGATATAGAGAAACCAAAGCAAGGCTTCCCAGGGGAAGCCTGCCTTTTAAGCTTAGGAGCTGGAAACTTCTGAACTAGCAGAATTCGAGCTGCCAGATTTATCCTTGGGTTCCCAGGTTTCTATCTCTTCAAACTCTTCCTCTTCCTGCATTTTGAATTTTTTCCATCCAAAATAGCCCAGAAGTCCACCTAGTAGAATAAAGGGGTGTCTAAGAAGGAGCCGCAAGGGCCAGAATAGCAATCGAAATATAAATCGCATAAAATTGCCTTTCGTACAGAAGGGAAGATACAATTTTTCCGCTTTTTTGACCCTTTGTCAGCTTAAATCGGAAAAATTAGCGAATAATGACTGCCCAGTCTTTAAGATTAGATCCGCCCAAACTGTTTTTCTGTCCTCACGGAACTCTCAAATTGATAGAATCAGCGCCAAGCCATATGATTCCAAAGTGGAATCCTCCATTTTAATTGTAGACGACATACCGACTAATCGGAAATTGCTGCGTGTCATGCTTAAAAACGAAGTCGGAATTATTAAAGAATGCAGCAATGGTACAGAGGCACTCGAACTGTTACGTAACAATCCTCCCTTTGGTTTGATTTTGATGGATATGAACATGCCGGTTATGGGCGGACATGAATTGCTCGGATTGTTAAGACAAAGAAAATTGGAAACACCGGTACTGGCATGCAGTGCAGCTCGAGATCTAGAAATTGCAGTAAAAGCCATGAAATTAGGCGCCCGTGATTTTATTGAATTTCCCGTTCACAAAGAAGTGTTACTTAATCGGGTGCGTACACTTTTAAAAGAATCAATCTTGTTAAAAGAAAATCGTAACCTGCGTTCTTTTCTAGAAAGCCGGTTTGTGGATTACTTTACCGGGACGCTTTTACCGGTGCGATGATACAGAAGGAAGGACTATTTTTAGCTGCCGGCAGTGGCACTTTGTTTTTGGACGAAATCGGAGAGTTACCGTTTGAGATGCAAAGCAAATTGTTACGAGTGTTACAAGAACGTCAGGTTAGGCCGGTAGGAAGTTCTAAATATAGTCCAGTCAAAGCGAGAATAATTGCTGCCACCAATCGAGATTTGGCCTTGGAAGTATCACAGGGTCGGTTTCGGGAGGATTTGTATCATAGATTGAATGTGATTACGCTTCACCTGCCTCCCTTACGAGAAAGAATTGAAGACATTCCTGCATTGGTGGATTTTTTATTGGAGAAACATCAATTAGCAGGAATGACAAGAAAAAGTGCATCACAAGAAGTGAAACAAAATTTGCAAATTTACCCCTGGCCTGGAAATATCAGGGAAATTGAAAACGCCATTATTCGCGCTATTGCCATGAGTGATGGAAATGAGCTCAGCGCTGCAGATATTTTGCCTCGTCGTAGGGCATCCGATTACAACCCAACCAGTAATCCCATAGCAGAGAGGGATTCTGATTCAAATCTGGTAAACTGGTCACCAGTAAAATCTCCAAGTAAAGAAATTGAGAAAAATCTGGATATTGACTTTGACTTGAAAAACACGGCTACCCCAAGTCAGAGTAGTTCAGGTGACTCATTGAATCTAAAGGAATTGGAAAGTGATACAATAATTCGTGCACTAAAAGTTTGCGATAAAAATCGCCGGAAAACTGCAAAATTAATGGGTATTGGTGAAGCAACTTTATACCGTAAATTGCGAAAGTATGGAATAGAATAAAACAACATCGCCCCCTTGCGAAGGCGATGTTGTTGCCGAAAAAATTAGTTTTCTCTTCTTACAAAATAGATTTTACTTCGCTCATTGAAGATTGACCCAGTTTATCTACAATCTTAACCGCAAAGTAGGTTAAAGTCTTTCCTTTTTCTAACGTCATCTGAAAGGAAACGACAATCCGATCGTTGGTCTTTGTAAGCAAAGTAGCATCGGACATGTCAGACTTACTAGAGGAGTACACTTCGTAGTGATTGAATTGAGCGCTGGATGACATATCCCATTTAATGCTGATTTTGTTTAGATTACGAATGATGGGATAAAGAGTAATGATTTCAGGGGCTTTAACCAGAAAGACGCGGATGGGTTGCAGAGATTCATTTTGGTTCAAACTGTTGTCATAGGCACGCATCATTACCCAGTTTAGGCCCAACTTCAAGACAACTTTGCATTCCCATTCTCCCTTGCTTGCAGCTAAACTATCAGGTGCAAGAGCCTTTACGTTGTTCAGTGTTACCAATTGTACGCCAGTCTCATCACTGGAACTTCCTTTAACCACAATTGTATCACTGCTGACGGTATCGCCATCCTTTAAATTGCTGAGTGTAACGAGTGGAGGCTGAAAATCACCATAACTGGACTTTGTAACCAATGAAAAGCTACCATAGGAGCTTTCTGAATTTGAACCGGTAACCTCATAAGAAACAGTAAAGGTTGAATTGCTGCTAGTTACTGGAATAGTCGCCATCCAGTAATCATCGAGACGAAGGGCGCTAATTCCATTAATTAATACTGATTTAGCATCGCTGGGTGCGTCTAGATATACGTCACTTGTGTTGCCCAGCACAACTTTACCCGACGAAGGATAAATCAGTTTTACATTTGGACCCGCTGAACTGCTGATTCTAATTTGGAATTCTTGAATGATGCTTTTATTGCCAGCTAAATCTTGAGCATACAGTTCCAACAAACCTGATTTTTCAATGATTATGCCTGCCTCAATAACTGTATCTTTGAATACCCTCGCTGTAGCACCGAGTTCGGTAAAAGGCTGTCTGAATCTCCACTTAGGGTTAGAACGGCAACTTCATCAGCAAATACTTTTCTCTTTTTATAGCTAACGACTTGGTTTTTCTTTTTGATGATTATAATTGTGTCCATTAATGGAGCATCTCCATTAAAAATAGTTGCCGTGGTAAAAAGCGCCTTTACTTCTAATTCAAAGCTGTCTGCCCGCACACTTTTTCTATCCCAGGTCAAACGTACGGCATCTTTGGTTACTTCGAGAACTTTAAAAAGAGAAACAATCCGGGGAGGTGCCAAAGTTAAATGTCTATGAACTGTGACATTCGCTTGGTGGCTTAATAGAATTGTCGTATCACTATTGATAAATGTTTTTTGATCTTTATCGTCTATTAAATAAGTGCTGAGAATTAATTCTTCTTGCGTAGGCAAATATTCCAACACGACAAGTTGGGAATCTAATCCTTCAACTGCTGGGTAGTTGTAGCCTATATTAAACTTGCTGGTCTTTGATTTTATTTCGACATGCAGCGCTTTGACTAATCCCACATCAGTACCCTTGGGCCCGTGAGTCATGAACAGTTCGACAGTTCCGTTATAGGTGTTTGAGAGCTCAGGCGATTGATTTACGTTGTCTGTAATACAGGATACCAGGCTAAGACTGGCAGCGAATAGTGTGACTTGACCCAAAAATCCAAATTTCATAAAGCCTCCGAAGATGAACAGTCTTAGTGCAAGACATGTGCCAGCTTTTCCATGGAAAAAATGGAGAAATTTTTTGGTTTAGTGATAGATATTAAGGACTGGTTTCTATCATACTCTCATATTGATAGAAGTGAGTCTATCACTCTATCATAATGAGAGGAAGTAATGCGGGCTTTCTATCAGCGAAACAAAACAATTGAACGTTGCTGAAAATGCTTATTCTTGCCGTCATCTAGTTTCAGTGCCAATATGTAGCGTCCATTTCTAGCCCAAAGTCCGGTTTCGGTTTTACCATCCCAATAGATTTCCAGGCTTTGTTTAGCCAAGGTGCTATGATTCAACAGAATGCGAACTAGTTCACCAGCCATATTATAGATCCGCAAATTGGCGAGGATGTTGGCTGCATTAGGACTTTCGACTTCCAGAGTAATACGGGCACCAGGGCTAGTGTTACCATCTTGACTGGCAACTACCAGCGGACTAAAAGGGTTAGGTACAATTTCAAATCGAAGTGCCTGCAGGTTAAGACTTTTTGCAAAAAGAGTGTAAACATAGTTTTGACTCGAAAGGGTTTGAGCACTGAGGCTAGGCCGATTAAAGGCAGAGAAAAAAGTCACAGTATCTTGCGGAGGTTTTGTCCAGCGGAGATTGTTCAAGTCAAAGGCCTGGATTTCGAGCTCTCTGCCCAGGGTAGCATTTGAAGGGGATAAGGATATTGTCGCGCTTTTTAGCAAGGGCTTTCCGCTTTGAACAGAGAGCTCAATGGGTTGAGATACGGCCTGCCAATTTTTTTTACTGATAAAACTGCTGCTGATCCGTTGGGATTTAAGCCAAAGTAGGGAGGGCTCTTCTACAAATCCGGACGGGATTTTAATCTGAAGATAGGAATCATGAAAATAGTCTCGTGCCTTGTCGCCGGGAGCCAAGGCTTTTCCAATGTTGAGTCCACTTTTTAGACTGTCTTTATCTGGGAAAAGTTCCGCTGTAATTTCTAATCGATTTTTGTTTTTATGCCTAGCCATTATCCGGACCTGCCCAATAAAGTTGGAGTCTAACGTTACAGCGGATCCTTCAATTTTTCCCGCCTCTTTGGGAATAAGTGTATAACTGGGATTGGTAACCAATTCTAAGGGAGGAGATAAACTGGTATCAAATCCATCGGTCTGAATGGAAAAATGATTAGTTCCAACTAGTTCACGATTGGAACTAAGCAGGCTTCGTAGCGTCAGTTTGTTAACAGTTCCCACTGAATCAAGGGTAATCCACAGTCGACCTGCAAGAGTGCGGCCTTCCAGGGAAATTTTCCAGCCTAAAGTATCGGCCTTTCGCAACAGATTTTTAGTTTTTGAAGCCATCTGAACTTCGATACTCAATTGGTTCGTGTCAGAAATGGTAAATGGAGTCACATTCGATTTTGACCATTTAATAGAGCCTTTTGTCTTGATTAAACTATCCAGAAGATTTCCTCCGGCATCATATCCATGGAGATAGACCTTCGTTTTGGCCCCAAGCGGAATGAATAGGCTATCCCTCTCAGTCTGAGCACTGTAAAGACCTTGATCGGGCTTGATGCTTTCCTGAAACCAGCGATCTGGGCTTTCATTACTGTAACGCTGCTTTCCGCGATAGACTACAAAGTAATAGGACAATACGCCCCCTTGAGCACCGGGGTCAATGGTAACAGAGGCGCTGGCCTGAAAGGGTTTGGGAATTTTCGCGCTTAATTTGGGAACGCCCAAACCATAAAAAACCAAGGCAGAATCTACATAGATATCCAGATTGATAAACAGTTTGGCCAGGTGTCGGCTATCAATAATAATTCCCTGGGAGGGTTTGGAATAGGGAAGTTCAAGAGTAACAACCGTGTCTTTCGGTGTGGTACTTTTTATTTCGAAGGACATCCCTCGCAAATTCAAAATAGCAGGATCGGCGGGAATAACATTGCAACTGTACCAGCCTGTACCTAATCCTGTTACAATCGTTCCTGATGCTATTGATTTTTGAATAGGAGCCAGGATTTCGATATTGGCATTTAGAGCAGTAGCAGCACGAGTTGTATTGATTTGCAGGCTTCTATCAGCGGCAATCAAAGTGATATTATTTCCCGTACTCCAAATACCCTGGCTAACTCGTACACTGTGAAGAGAATCGCTGGAAAAACCAGTCCAGGATTACCTGCCAATGAATC
>JBBQAD010000045.1:0-12014 GCA_038315885.1 Fibrobacteria bacterium
GTTTGTCGCTTGCATCAGTAGTATTAGTGTAAACAAGTTTGACGGTTGTAAAGGATTCTTGTTCGTTGTGATCTTCAGGATCAGAAACTTTACAAGAAGAAAAAATAGAGGCTGTTACAATAGCAAGCATGGCTATTGGGAATAGTTGAGATAATTTTTTCACGGAATAACTCCAGATTTTTGGTTATTAAATTTTTTAAATATTTTGAAATTGTTTCCATTCAAGAAAAGTGAATGGGATAGCTAAATTACTTTGTGAATAATCACAATGCTCTGAAACGAAAGGGTTTCTGAGTAATGACTAGGACTGTTTGTTTACTTTATGAAAAGCACTAAGCGCCGAATAGTGCACACTATATTTTGTGCACAATGTTTAAAAAGAACGGCAGCTTAGGCTATAAGTGGCGGACCACGGGGTAGATATCCTGTTAGAAAATAGGTAGGAAGAGTCCTTGTTGCATTGACGATCAGAAACTCTTCATTGTGATTGAAAAAAACCGGAGTTAGCGCAAGTGGAACTGTAAATTGAGATAGGGCAGCCTGGATTAAACAAATCTGACAGTGTCCATGCTCACTAGAATTGGAGGAGTCGGAATTCTGTTCTTGCCCGGGAGGAAATGTTTCAATATGATTTGCGTTTGCTAAAGAGTGAGCTTCGCTATGGTCTGAATGGGTAGCCTTGCCCGAAAAGTGATGATCAGAATGGCTAGGAAGATGATTGAGGAAGGGGTAAATGCTCAGTGAAGTGGCGGCGAAAAATATGCCCAATAACAAAAAGACGAGGGACTTAAATCCTTGATTGGGGCACCAAAAATAGGGTTTTACAGGGACCAACTTCCTCAAGTTTAGCCTTTCAGGAAAAAGCGGCTCAATAAACAGGTGTACCGAAGTCAAGATAGCAAGGACTGGAATGACTTTCAAGTGGAGGATGTCACAGTGATCCCTACTGAATCTAGACTATGAAAACAAGTTTCAAATTTATTTCTTTCTGAAATAGCACAACCCAAAGTGAAACTAAATAGAGCCACCCGATGAATAGAGCTCAAAGTTACAATCCCAAATTCGGGTCAAGTAATGCACTGAATGTCTCAATCACGAAGAGAAAAGCGAGTAAAAACCCCCCTGATGGCAAGAAAAAATATTTTTATAGTTTAACATTCATTTTAACGTATCCTTCAGTAATATTATTGGATTCTATTAATCCAAGCCATATCCCTGGTTCAATCAGTGGGTCTGTTGTGTCCTGTTTCTGGTTTTCTATTATAGAGAGGGCTTGGGTCAATTGAGTGTGAATTCTTCTTCAATATCTGACTTTTTCCGTTAATTTGCCACTTTAATGGAGATAAATCTGTGGATGTATTTTGACTTTGAAGAAAATTAATCGAGGGGGATATGTTCGAAGTCGTACTACAAAGGCCACTTGGGCACCAGCGATACATATTTACTTTGCCTCTAAAGTCTTCTTCGACAAAAATGATATACAGTCCATCTGAACGCTTAAAAGCCGAAACAGAATTTGGCATATCAGTCCACCCGCTTTGAACTGCTGGATACATATCACCCACATAAGCCCCACTGGCTGCATCGTAAACCCAAACATACTGGTCATGATTTTTTGTCGGTCGAGTGGAAACCATAAAAACATGATCGCCTGCCACATCACAATCTTTTGGGTAAAAGCCTTCTCCATCGGTGGGGGTATTCATAACCCATTTTGAAGTGGTTATGTTGCCATTTTCCCAGCCGTCGAAGCGAGCCAAGCGACTTCCAATCAAACCCCAATCTTTGGATGGTTTATCTTTGGTATAACCGCTTAAATACATTACTCCTCCAGGTATTTTCGATTCGGATTCGGGAAGGAAGCGAAGTCGCTGGATTACATTATCGGTGAATTGAGGCGGCATGGAATAAATTTTATCGTTAAGCGCATACTGGACTTGACTGTCGTTTTGAAATCCCACAAACCGATGCATCACAATTTTATTACCCTCGCCATTGCACCAAATGTTGCCACGACTATCTACATAGTTTGCCCAACCGTTCACCTTTATTGTTTTTATAAACTTTGAGATATACTCACTTTCAAAGAGGTGAATTTGAATATCGCCTGCATATTGACCTTGCATGAATTGAAGTTTTTTCCCCTGAATATTTCGAATCCAACAAAAAGTGGGGTATGTTTTCATTATAGAACCTGTATCATGTGACCCGCCGAAGTTTCTAGTATCATTTGGATAGCGGACAGGATTGTAACTCAGCGCCTTCAGCGTGGCTTCCTTTCCAGGAGATTTTGAATAATCCATTTCAAAAATCTCATCACTGCCATACACAAATTTCCCATCAGAACTCGGATCAACACTCAAATTATCGATGTAGAAACAGGACATTATTTCCCAGAGCAAATTTCCAGAAGAGGAATACTTTCGTAATACAGCTTCTTGCTTGCTGCAGGCTACAAATAGATTCCCGTTTTTGTCGGTTTCCGCTCCTGCCAAGTTGAACAGTTTCTCGGGTTTCATTTCTCCTGGATTGCCAGAATACAAGCCACCCTTGACTCCAAAGGTCTTACTTAATTTTGGTTCTCCCGATATATCAAAAAAAAGCACCTGTTTGTCAGGTCCGTCTTCACATACAATTAATTCTCCCTTGTTACTCATTGAAAGTGAAGTTGGATTAACGACTGATGTAATGGTTTGGTTTTGATCGATACCGTCTCGATTGACTTTCTTAATTGTTGTTCCAGTAATAACCCATATGAATCCCTTTGAATCAACGGCGATGTCTTTTACCCATTCTTTGAGTGAAAACTTTTTAATAGTTTCCAAATTATCAGAATTGCGGATTTCTACTCGTCCATCCACCCATCCCAAATACAGTTCCTTATTTTTAACTGTAACAGCATCAATTATTCCAGAAAAAGAAACTGAATTCACATACTTGTAGGGAGGACTCCTTTCAAATTGAACTAAATGGTTACATTTCGTGGCAGTATAGATGTATTTGTTGTCAAAATCTGCTCCCATGTTATCGGTTCCCCAGCCCCAACATCCCCTGCCCGGATGATTATCAGGTAGCTTAGGAATATTTTCATTTTCCAGACGACCGTTTGCATTCCAAATCCCTAGTTCATTTCCCGCTTCGCTATGTCCACTGATTAAAACCTCGCCATTTTCGCCTACATTGAGCTCGCGAATAAACATGGGTACCCACTCACCCTTACCGTTTTCACCTTCTCCTTTAAAAGTGTTGCCAAGCCAAGAATAGGTAAAACTCAAATCTGCACAAACCAGATTTGAACAAATATGCAAGGCGCCTATGAATTTTATGAGAAATTTTAGTGTAACCATGGTTTCCTTTTTGCTTTGAAAATACTTCAGATGCATTGATTTATGGTTTTCTTTTAAATTCGACAAAATTGGAATTAAGACGCTGGTTCTCGAACATTAATTTGATCCAGTCCGCACTTCTCGCTTGTGATGAAAGTTGAACCTCGTCTAAATAGCCTTTAAAAAAAGGAGCTGAGGCGTTTTGACTGCCGAATGTTAGGTTCCACTGCCTAGATGTGTAATATGCGATCGGGAGTGTATCTACAAATGTTGAACGCTGTTTACCGTTTACATAAAATGAGCCCACCCCGCTTTTGGCATCAAAGGTGCCGGCTAAATACATCCATTCAGCATCCACTATTTCTCGAGAAGAACTCAGGGTTCGGTAAGTGCTATCTATTTTAGAGATTTGAAATCCTGCAATATCTTGCCGATTGCGAAATTCTAATCCATAGGATTCAAAGGCCGAATCATTCGGGCCCTTGTGTACAATTTTGGAGAGGGAGTCCTGAATTCCATCTCGTCGAACCCATGCAGAAAGTGTAATGCTTGCGGTTTCTAAAGATGGATTATCTGTGACACTGATATAGGATGCTCCATCAAAATAGCGACCCTTCCCGATAATACCATCCCTACTGATTGTTCCAAAATTCGCTCCATGATTGTGCTTAGCGCTGGCATCCAATATTAAATTTGAATCATTTGTCTCTTTAAAATGCCAGACACCTGAGAAGCTTGTTTCTTTCTCAAATGCAGATTCGGGTAGCTGCAAAGCACTTGCTCCCCAAAGCATGGATAAAGAGGTCTTACTAGTGTTTCCATAGATAGTGTCAACAAGCACCCATACCAAGGCACTTTTTTGTGCTTTGTTCCACTCTTCAATTTCAAAGGGAAGAAATCTTCCAGCTTGATTGATAAACCGAATATCGCTTCCATCTGTTGTTGCATCTGAAAATACGACTTGGTTGCTGTCTAATCGAAGGAGTAGCGGGAACTCAACAATAGTGTCTTGTATATTGGCACCACTACTTGTGGTATTTAGAGTAATACTAGCTTGTTTATCCCAATTTCGATAGGCATGTAAATAGGTCCGCTCTCCACTTTCGATTGCAAATGTCGAATCAAGAATTGTTTGAAACGAATTTGCTTGATTTGATTGAAATATTAAATAGGGTATTACAGCGCTTGGAAGCGTGTCAATAGAAATCAGCTTTTGATTATGAGATACACTTAATGATATATTGGTCCCCGGAATATAACAGTAACCATCCTGAGTAATCAGACCTTCTGGAACAGAAAGTAAAAGGCTTCCCGGCTTAGTTATAGTAAGGCTATTCAAATTGACCACTTTTTGATCTAATATCACTTTATTTCGTAGCGCTCTGTCGCCATTATGAAGATTTATCGCATAGAGAGAATAAGTACCGGACTTGGTAACAGCTAGTTTGAATTCTCCGTATACATTGGTCGTATCCATTGCCACAGCGAGTGAAGCTTGGTCGCGAATGGGATCATAATTTTGGGGATAAGAAGAGATTTGTACACCTGATACCCTCGCTCCCATCGGGTCTATTACAATTCCCACAGCAGATATTGCCCCGGTTTCCGTATCGGTTGATCCCCCTGCTATCGACGAATCGGAGGAAGAGCATCGCAGTAAAATCACAGTTAAGATTAGGGACAAAAGGGTTCTTAAGCAGAAATAATTCATAATTTTCATGGGATAGAGCTGAGCTAACGAAATTTGCATCTGCTTATTCATGCTGCCCTCTTCGTGTGGGCTTTGAAACCGGAAAAAGATTGAGATTTAGCTGATACACTTGCTCAGGAGAGTTATCAATTCGAGCCAATTCCATCAGAGACGATTTCATGCTTCTGATTTTTTTGACAAAGGCATTGAAATTAGTTTGAGAAATGCTGAATGTGGTGGAAGAAGTGTATCGATTTTTGACATTAATATTCTCAAATGATTGAATTGCCAATTGTAACATTGCGATTTGAAATCGGATGACCTCAACCGAATGGATACTGGGACCTGTTGCAATTAATGGTTCATTTTGGATTAGGATTCCATCTCTTCGCTTCAAAAAACCAAGTTCAAGTAAGAGTTTAACTGAGTCTTTAGCATCGCGAGCTGAAATAGCTGGACTAACCATTTTACCTAATTTTTCATAGTCTTCTGGAAAGTTTAACATGGTCACCAATTCGCGTACTACACAATGATGCCATTTCTCGAAGTAGGCATAATTATTTATTTCGATTTTCTTAATATTTCGTGCTTGCTGCAAGGTGATTAACTTTTTGAAGAATTGGTTCTTTTCTTTTAATGTTTTTGCTTGGCAAAAAAAGACTAAAACCTCAAAGTATTCGGCCTCCAGGTCATCTAATTTAAGGGCGTGGCAAGTTTTTAAAATTGTGCTTTTGGTCAGGTTACGAGAGCCGTCGAAAATATGTTTATAAAAAGAAGAGGAATTAATTCCGGCTTTTTGCGCGAGATACCGAAAGGAAAAATTAGGAGAATGCGCCTTTCGAGACTCGTAGAAGTCTTTTAGATACGTTCTAAAATCAGAGTAACTGTAAATGTCCAAAGATTAGATCCTAAAAATTTGGCTTCATTTGACTTGTTCTTTGTGAACACAGTAGTCTCATTTTTGTAGTAAAAATGGTTAAAATCGTATATTTGAAACAAAAGTCGTGTACTTTTGTGAACGATTTTGTCTTATGGCTGTTTTTTGGGGTTTCACACTGGGGCTAGTTTTAGAAAGTAATTCTGAGCACGAAGCCTTGTGCGGTGGGTTGGTTTACACGTTCCCAGCTTAACACGTGTGCGGATTTGTTGAATTTAAGTTTTTTACATAAATCCAAAAAGGGCCAGCGACCGGGATCTGACATCAAAAATTGTGTAACACCTACCTTGGAGCATTGTTTTATCAAGTCGAGTAAGGGTTGAATTAAGCTTTCACTGTAACACATATCGCAACCAAAAACAGTGTGCACGCCTTTCAATTTAGCTAGTGAAAAATCAGCAAAGCCAAGCGGTTTAAAATCAATTTTTGTCTTATTAACAGTTGCTAGCAATTGAGCGTAGGGAGCAACTGCCGCATCGATATCAGTGCATAACACTTGAGCAGAAAAATATTTTGCGCAGTATACGCCTGTGATTCCCCAACCGCTGCCAATTTCAATCATTTTCTTTTTTTCAATACCACCAGTTCGCGAAAAGTAATCCATTAACAAAAAGCTGTTGGGCCAGACCTTGTGCCCATGTTCATCAGGTCGGCGAGAGCGATTTAAGGCTCGCACATCGGGATGCAGCCCATTGGGGATTAGTAAACCATCGATCTGTTTGTAATGGCTTTGATGTGAATGTAATACCGAAGGAGAAATCGCTAGAGAGCTGGTTTTTGGAGATGGGTTCTTGATAAGCTAGCCTTTTCGCCCAGTTGGGAAGCGTGAGATCCGGGCCTTCATGGTGTTGGCCCATCTCGTACTCAGATAATTTAGCTTACTTTACCAATCTAGACAGAAGTTTCGCCCACCACTGTCCACTAGAACTTTCCGCCACATTCAGCAAAGACAGAAATAGCGCCACAATTGGGGTGAGCGGCTAATGAAACAGGAAGAAACAATTGATACGATGCATAAACGAAGATGGATTTCTCCCTGAATGATTAATTCGATAATTCGAGTGGTAGATTAAATAGATTACAAACCTAAGGCTGGGTCAAGTTTGAGTAAATAGTATTTTGGCTTTTGTATTCCATCCTTTATTTCTTCACTCTGAGCCCACCAACCCTCTTCGGGCTGTGTCGAATAAAGGATACTATAATATCCAGTTTGACCAATTAATTCTTGCTTAGAGTTGAAAACATAATTATGGATAATCCATTTTCCATCAAGAAGTTTATTAATATTATAAACCTCCCTATACTGTTCAAAAGTTTCCTTCCAGAATGGATTACCAGATAGCTTTTTCATTTCGGTTGAGTAGAGGGTATTTCCAATAAAAATAGTATCACCACTTTGATACAAGCCATATGGAAAAGAAGGAAAATTTCTTACAGCTACAGTATCAAGATTGTTAGCTATACTTCCTTTGCCGCGGTATACATAAGCCGCTTCTAAGAATGGTTGAACATATGGATTTTTCACGTTGTATTTGTCAAAATAAATAAATCCTTTTTGGGTAGCAGCTCGAATTTCAAGGGTTGAATCTTTAAAATATTCATCAAGAGTTCCAGTTGAATTAAAGCGCCAAACTTCATTTTTAGAGTAGCATACGTAATTGTCACCTTCTAACAAACTAAAATAACCAGGTGGAGTTGGGATATCTTTTGGCACACTAAACGTTGTTACTATTTCAAGTTTTCGGTTTAAAATAATTGGTAATTTGTTCTCTCTAATTCCCAATATTCGATTTCCAGAAAGCAAACGGATATAGTTAATTTTCAAAGGCTTAAGTTGTTCAGGGAAAATTTCAAAGCTGTCTACTTTTGTTAGTATATCAGTAGGATAGAATATTGAGCTTAATTTCCACTTTCCAAGGTTTCCGCTTGAATCTTCTGCAGCTACACGAAAATGTCTCTCCCAATTGCTAGAAATTAATTCATCAATTTCTGAAGAACTCGTTACTTTGATTCCCGACCAGTTTTGACCAGAAGGGTTTTGATCCTCAACTCTATAAAGTTTTATCCTTGAACTATCAGGCGAGCTCCATTTTATGTGAGCCCTTCTAGTGAATTTGTTATAAGTAACAGAAATTGTATCAATTTGAGGTAATCCAGAATAAGAAAGTCGAATCGAATTTTTCAATGTATCCACACTACCACTTTTTATCTTAAACATTGTGTCAATAGGAGAATACCCATCCAAGGTTGATAGAATCCGCACATTATACTTACCTTCAGCTAAATCTTTAAGTACAAAATTTCCGCTTGAATCCGTTAAAAAATAGCTCCACTGTAACTGATCAAACAATATTAAGCAGGTACGTGGGTCATCATTTGGCCTAAGCTGAATCTTACCCATTATCGATCCAGGCGTTTTTAATGTATCAATGGAGACGACTTCATTTTCCATTTTGAAGTACAAACTGTCATGAAATGCTTTCTGACCATTTTTTTCAGCTGTTAATTCTAAACGTGAATTTTTCATTGATTCAGATAGGGGATAGCGCCCCTTTTTGTCTGTTACCAAGGAAACTCGGTTTACCTTGCTGGGATTCTCCACATTTGTATATCCCAGTGTAACAATAGCGCCTTCAACAGGATTACCTTGTGCAGTATGGATTATTCCATATCCAACCGGGTTTCCAATATCAGTACCTTCTTCGGGGCTATTGGGGTCTTGCAGCATACAGGAAATCAAAAGGAAAAATGCGATGCCAGCAATGAGAGATTCTAGATAGTGTTTCATAATTCAGTCTCCAGAGATTTTTTTTGATACGGGGAACAATTGAAAGTTAAGGTTATACACAAATTTTTTCTTGGATTTTTTTGAACAAATTTCCATTAGTTTTTGCCGAGTATTTTCGATTAATTTCGCAACTTCTTGGTACTCCGAGCTGGAAAGCTCTAAGGTACAGGCGGAAAAATTGCGTTCAACAGAAGGAGTATTTCGCAGTGCTAAAAGAGCCAGCTCTGCCATTTTCTCGTGAAACTTCAAAACACCGAGAGATTGAACATTCGCATCTGTTTTAATTGTGGTAACTATTTTTTGATACCCATTCGCAGCTTTTTTCAGTAAACCTAAACCGGTTAATAATTCGATGGAGCTGCGTGCTTCCTCTAAGGAAATTTCCGGACTTAGTGAAGTGGATACCGATTTGGCTGTCCAAGATCGTCCAGGGAACACAATGAGTTCCCGGACGACCGTGTGATACCAATCTCGAAAGAATTCCAATTGTCTTTCTTCCAAGAGAGTACCTTGCTGCTTTGAACGCGTGTCTGTTGCGGGGTAAAATCAAATACTTTGCCAAGGCGAGAACACAAACTGAGGGGAAGATTACGCTTTCCCTGCATGACGAGTAGCATAAAGTTAGAGGTTTTAAGTCCAAGTTTATTACACAAATACCGATGGGTGAATGACTTTTGGGAGGTCTTGCGGTACTGAAAAGTGTCGACTAAGTACTTTCTAAAATCGACGTATTGGTAGATGTCGGGTTGAGAATCCAAAATTGCCTCCGTTCTTAATATACCCCGCATAAAAGATAGAGAGAATGGTGGAAGACAAAAAATCGTGTTCTTTTAGAACACAAAAATTAGTAGATGGGCAGGACGGCCGGCTCAGCTAATATTCACCAGTAATTTATAGGGTTAGAATATTTTAGTGAATGCTGATTTTGCCATTGAGCATGTCACCAAAAATGATCGGAAATATGAAATGTAATTATAACTCGTCAAACTAATACATTAAGGCTAGAAATTTTGGATTCCGCACCAACTGCCATCTTCGCGACACTTTCGGTTCTTCCAAGGATGCCAGCCTTTACGTAAAAAACAAGTTAACGATAATATCCAAATTTTTTGACTACCAATTCTTTGGCAGCCTGTGCACCCAATTTCGGATTTTCAGAAAAATTAAAATCTGCTTTTAGGACAAAGGCGCCCGTACCCACAAGAGTGCCATTTGGCAATGAGCCATCCCAGACAATATCTTGTTGGTAAAGTGCTTGTCCTGCTGCATTGGGAGTATCCAGTTTTTTTAGGTTGGGGAAATCGTTTTTCTTGATTGTTCCACTAACCTTAGTAACGAATCCTCCAAGGTTGCTGTAAATCCAGAATGTATAGGATACTGTGTAGGCCGTGGTTACAGAAAAGACCGGACCGATAAAGCTCCCATCTATTTTGGGGACACAATAGGAGCATCGACCAGCGTCATTTCCAGATAAAGGATTTCCATTTTGGTCTATATGTACAAAGCCAAAGGGTTCACCTTGCACTTCGGGAAGTTTAGCAGGTGCAGAAATCGATACGCCCTCAAGGTCCTGATTGGGTCGATAGCCAGAAAGAGATATAAACCGTTTTTTTGAGGGGCTTAATCCATTACTATCTTGAATCTCTCCATTTGGATTAATGCTAACTTTGTCGTTGCCCACTGGCTGAATGGTGCTGTTTGGGGCAATGGTGATAATCAGAGTGTTATCAGTTTCCTGATTAATAGATTCAAAGGTCACATCATTTATAGAAAATTCTGTTTCGCCCCGTTTGAATATCAAAGGATATTTTGATGCTTGATCAAGTGTAATACTTTCGCTAAAAGTTAATTTAATAACATTACCTGCATCTGGATTGCTACCCTTTTTAACTTCAGCCTTAACTAATACCGGCGCAATGGAATCCCCAACAGAAAACCAGGATTCCGCAATGCCCGCTGAGGGTTCGGTCCTTGTGTGACCCAGCGAGTCGCCAGCTCCTGTCTCTGTTAATCCAAGTGGAAAGGGCTTGCTGAGAGTAACTGTTAAAGATTTTTTATTTATGCTTTCGTCAGGATTTAATGAATACTGAATCTCGTTTTTGGTCGCTGTTCTTTGAACCTTTCCGTCTGCAGAGGGAATATAAAAATCAAGTGCCGAAGGTTTGGACGTGAGTTCTTCTGCAAAATTGACCTTAGCTGTTTCCACCTGACCATCACCATCAAGGTCAAAATAATAGGCTGAATTAATATCTGTTGCCAATTTTACCCGAACAATTGCTTCAGCTTTATCCTCTGGCAAATAGGGGTTTACATAACTAACAGTAATCAGTTGATTGTGTTTGGTTTGTAATTTACCATCCCCCTTTTTCTCAGTGCCCAAGTGTTCGAAATCCATTTTTGAATCCCAACCCGGAAGTGAGGCGATTCTTTCTTTTTGGCTCAAATATGAGGTTTCTGCATCTGTGGAAGAGGATATAGATACGGATGCTGATTCATAATTAGCCTTTGTTTTTACAGTGAAATGAAGTTTTGAATCTACCATGGTATAAGGCAATCCCAATTCTAACAATGACTCTCCAGCCGAATTATAGATGTTTATTTCGGCCTTATCGCGACAAAGCGGCTCATAAATGATATCAAATGGACCTAGGTGGTTTCTATTTACTATAAAATTGATTTCTTGATTTTTGACTGCATCACTCATTAAAACTTCAACTGAGATTTCGTTTTTTTCCATTTGCAGGTAAATTGGGCCAGGCAGGTTTACTTTATACTGCTGTGTTGCTTTTTCGTAGATATGAGCATTGGCTTCAGCTTCGACTTTTATACCTGTAGATTTATTTGTAATAATCGTTTTTAATGGAAAATTACTAGTGAAAATCTTTTTTAGGATATCAGTTGTTAATATTCCTGCAAGTTTTTCGACATCTCGAATGTTAAAAAACAAGCCACCCGTATGAGAAGCAATTTCTTTCATATCTTTAAAATTATCGGCATTGTCACCCAAAAAAATAGAGTGTACAACGGGCAATTCATCCCAACTTTCTTTGTATTTATAGGCACTGGTCTCCGGATAATTAGGCCGACCATCTGAAACAAAAATTATTGCTTGTTGACTTTTAGGCTTTTTTGATTGAGAGAGGAGGTTCTTCGCTGCAGCAAAAGCGGCTGTATAATTTGTATATCCTTCGGCTTCCATTTTGAGTTCACTTTTAATTGAATTAATTGATTTCTGATCAAGCTTGGTAAGGGTTGAGGATTGATGACTAACTT
>JBBQAD010000074.1:0-10230 GCA_038315885.1 Fibrobacteria bacterium
CATTCAGGTCGATTCATGATGTCCCCAACCTGAAGAAAATCTTCAGTTTCAGAGAATTCCAGGGACATGCTTATTTTGTCACCCATTTCCATGGCCTGTTGGCTGAGAAGTTCAACAAAAGTGGATGCTGATATCGTTGGCATAAATAAATAGCTCCTTGACGCCAAATCTAGAAAGTCCTGAGCAAAACAATCCCCTTTATTTTAGGCAAAATGAAGAGCATCCCATTCATTTTTTCGCGAAGCTCAGACAAATTTCTCTAAAAAAAGCCAAAATTGCTTTTAAAAATTGCCAATTCCGATAAGTGTATAGTCTTCTAAGGGAATGGAGCTAATCCTAAAAGCATTTAAAAGATCATTAGGGTCTTTAAAATCCGGGCTGAAGGGCAATTTCAATATTTTTGCAAAATGTTGATAAAGCTGTTCAGAACTATGACTCTCATCCCGCCATCGCAGCAACGATTGACTATTCAGCGATTTGGAAAGTTTATCCCCCTCAGAATTCATAAACAATCCATGATGGATAAATTTGCAGTTCAAAAAATTTTGATAAGCTAATACATTGGCCAAATGAATTTGTGCCTGGCTGGAAGCCAATAAATCCCGGCCTCTGACGATCAAATTGACTTGGGAATGTTCATCTGCAAAAAGTGATGCAAAATGATAGCCAGCTTCCCCATCTCGGCGTCTGATCACATAATCACCAGTTCCCTCCTCCTTCGAAATCGGCAAACTGTGTAATAGATCTGGTATTATAATCTCTTCAGGTGAATCAAATCGCATTCGCCAGGCGGTATTTGAAGCGTTTAAAGCAAGGGAAGCACCGCGACAAAGACCAGAATAATATTCATCACCTTGCCTTTTATCCTTAAGATTGTCATCACTCTTACTGTTACTCTTAGTAACATAACGTTTTAACCGTGCCCTGTGAATCTCTGAACGAGAACAGCGGCATCCATATAAAAGTTCTGCTTTATTTTCGCTAAGCTCTTTCAGAGACAGACGACAGGCCTCCTTCTCATATTCCAATTGTTTGTAATGTTCTTCTACAGAGCGAGGACCGCTATCCCAATCCAGCTTCAGCCAATCGAGGGATGCAAAAATATCTTGTAGATGCTCCGATCGAGTACGCGACGCATCATAATCATCTATTCGAAGGCGAACAGATCCCCCACTTTTGCGGGCGCAAAGCCAGGCCAGTAAAAAATTAAAGGCATTGCCAATGTGTATATATCCACTTGGAGTCGGTGTTAAGCGAGTATTCCAAATCATGAAGATGTAATCACCTGGTAGGCTGACAAGGAACGCAGATTTTTTTGGGTACCACAATGATATCCCAAAAAGGCCAACAATAAATTCTCAGCCTCATGAGATATTGCAGCCTTCACTTTTAAGCCCGCACGTCCCTCGGATTGAATATGCCGCAGCCACTGGCGAATTTGTGGTTTAATGGAAATTCGAGATGACTGAGAACTTGGTAGGCAGCTCTGACAAATAGAACCTCCCATATCCAAATCAAAAAATTCTTGCTCTGCATTCAAGCCGCCCGAACAAAGCGCACAGCTTTCAAATTGCGGCCGAAAGCCCAAAATTTCAGTTAAAGACAGCAAAAAATCACATAGTAACACCGATAATTTTGCATTCTGTTCGTCGCTCTCATCTAAGAGTAACAAACTATTTTCTAACAAAGAAAAAATGGCCCCTGAAGGTTCGGGTGCGATAAGGTAACGAAGCATCACTTCTAGTATGACATAGGCCAGGGCATTTAACTTGGTCTTGCTTTTCAAATTTCGATACTCATGTGCCATGGACGCTTCTCGCAGAGTCCATAATTCAGTTCGCACGCTGGGTCGATAGAGTATTTCTAGTTGGTTGAAATAATCTAGAACGGCTCCAAAGCCAGAACCCTTTCGCTTAGCTCCTTTTACCAAAAATGAAACCGAACCCGATTCTCGGGTGAAGGCTTTGATAATCAGACTCGTTTCGGAATAATCTTGCCGATGGAGAATGAGGCAAGCGGAACGAAGCAAGTGTTGCACCAAAATAAACCTAGAAGGAGTAAATCATTTCCCAGGCAATCGTTGCCGATGGATTCAAAGTCTGGGTAAAATAAGGCTCAAATGAAAATGTATTGGCATTAGCCCAAATGGGAAGATCGCTCACGGGAAAGTCTGTACGAATTTTGATTTCACCAATTTTGGGATGAAATTGTTTGATTTCGAGCGGCTTTTCACGACTGAATCCTAACTGCTGAAAGCATCCTGAAGGCCAATTGTAATCAGCTTTCATGTGCACAATTCCCTCCGTATCCATAGTAAAGCCTTTGTTCATGGGTACTGTTGCTGGTGGAGCAAAGGAGCAGCACCGTCTATCGGAAAGCTGAGGAAAAAAAGGGTGTGCAAACCACCGTATCGGAATGAAAACATCTCCCTGATTGATCAGTTCGGTTTTCGATGTCAGTTCACGTTCTTTTAGTGAAACAGTTCTTTGCAGAGTGTATTTCCAGGGTCCATAGCTACGTCTAGTCTTGAAAACTGCCTGTTGGGATGAGGACTTGATTTCCCATAGTGACCAATCAGTTACATTTGGGTTCGCTCGTGGATGAAAAGGCGTTTTACTTTCCCGCAGCACTCGGCCTACGCCCAGTACCTCCACTTCCGTCCCGATTTCTGCGTTGTCAGCCCCTAGTGCGGTTTCAAAAACCTCTGGTAAACCCTGTCCGTCAAATACAGGAGGATTGGGATTCGGGAACTGGGGACCGGAGAGCAAATTTCCGATGGCCATGTCTGCCACCTGATAGATATAGCCTCCAGTTACATAGCGAGAACCCAAGTGGCTTTGATCGGCAATGGGATCGAGTATGTTAACTAGCAATTGGGAATTCAATAATTGGATCATAAATACACACCTATCTCTTCAGTTTTATCAATTTGGTTTTTTTTGCAGGGCTCGGGCAAAAATTCCCAACAAAAAATCTCTGTCCATTTTGTCCGGGTCCAAGCGTTGCCATAAAAGGCGCAGATGTTCAAGTTGGGCTTTCAATTTGGCTTTGTCTGTATACAAATAACCTCGTTCGGCAAGAAATTCGCATAACTGAAGGAATTGTTCTTCGCGCTGCGACATGCTGAATCGTTGGTATTTTTCATTTTGGTTCGGCAATTCAAAACCATCAGCTAAATCACAGGAGTTAAGAGAATTTTGTGATTCACTCACCTCTTTTTGCAAAAGATTTCGATAGTGAAAAAATAATTCGCTTAGTACTACTGAGACTGCATGGGAAAGATTGAGGCTCAAGGATGGATGCGGCAAAGGTAAACGGATAACATGCGTAGCTAATTGGCATTCGTCTGTAGACAAACCCTGAGATTCTCTTCCGAAAACAAGGGCCACTTTTTGTCCTGACTGTATCAATGAAAGCGGCTGGGGCCAGTCCCAGACCCGCATAGCCAAATCTCGCGGTCGGCGGGTAAAAGCCAATACCCAATGAGCATCGTGAATAGCAGAAGTCAAAGTGTTATGATACTTGGCTGACTGTAATACTGAAACTGCTGAAGTAGCCGTGGTTAACGCAGCTGGATTTTGATCGAAGCGCTTTTCTCCCACCATGTCTAAGCGGCTTAATCCGAAGCAGGCCATGGTGCGCGCTACAAAACCTACGTTCTCTGCAATGCTAGGCTCTACCAGAACAACAGAAACAGGCTCGTTGTTCACATGTTCAGAACCCAGAGGTACCCATCCTTTTTATGGATGTGCTAAAAGGTTTCGTGAACAAGTGCAGCCTCCATAGGCGGCTCTAGCCAGCGGCCATGCTCCCTTATCAAGTTCACCAATTCATCGGCGGCCTGAGTTTCCGGAATGTTTCTCCGCACCATCTCTCGCCCCACATAAAGGTTAACATGTTTGGGTGCTCCTCCCACATAACCGAAATCGGCATCAGCCATTTCACCGGGTCCATTGACAATACAACCCATAATGGCAATGGATACATTTTTAAGATGGGATGTACGGCTGCGAATCATCTGAGTCGTTGTCTCCAGATCGAACAATGTCCTTCCACAACTTGGGCAAGCCACATATTCCGTTTTGCTACGTCTTACCGCAGCAGCTTGCAAGATATCATAACCCAAACTAAGGCCGGACTCTTCAGAAATTGTTCCTTGAATAACAATCAAATCACCGATGCCATCAACAAGTAAAGCCCCCATCTCGGCTGCACTTCTCATTTTTGACTCTTCATCGCCGACACAAATAGAGCGTAGAATGATTGGATCGGGTCGATGTTGTGACGCTAACCACGCAGCCAAATAACGATAGGCAGCCACTGGATTTTCTTCTCCGGTATAGGACCACCACAATTGCATAGCTGAATCGAGCGCCAAAGTAGATAGCTTTGGCAACTGAGAAAGCTCGCTAATTCGAATCTCCGCCCGCTTGGGAAAGTCGCTTTTCCCGTCTATTAAAGCTTGAGCGTCCAAACTTGGTAATACACTGTCTCCGGCTGGACTGGAAATTGCCCGAGCCTCCCAGGCAATCTCCTGGATTGTGGGTAGAGGAACTTTGACAACTGATGCATTTTCTATTTGTGTCTGTGTCGGTGTTATTGATTGTGTTGTATCACCAGCTTGATCGCTTTTGTGGATACTCAACCATTCGGGTTGTCGGTCACCCTTAATTTTTGGCAGCTTCTGAAGGGGCGAAAGCCCCATGCCTACTGGTATGACTTCTCTTCCACCTATTGACAATGATCCTATCGATTGCAGCTTTGTTTCACGGCGTTGGTAATGGTAAAAGTCCAAACTCTCTACCAAATTTTCGATTTTGCCCGTGGAATCTATGTAATCATTCCTTTTATTATTGCTTTGGAGACCCCCATCAGTAACACATTGGCATAAGGCAATCAGTGCTTTAGCAACGGGAATCTCACGTACGGGATTTTCTGTTAATGAAACCCTCACTGTATCACCCATGCCGTCTAACAACATGGCTCCAATACCCACTGCCGACTTAAGGCGGCCGTCTTCCCCATCACCAGCCTCAGTAACACCGATATGAAAGGGGTAAGCCTTATGGCCTTCTGACAAGCGAGAAGCCAGGAGTCGATACGCCTGCACTGCTACCCGGGGATTTGAAGACTTCATGCTGAAAACGATTTGGTCAAAATTTTCTGCTTCACAAACAGCTAAATATTCCAAGGCCGATTCTATCATCCCCTCGACTGTATCACCATATTTCCACATCATTCGGTCTGAGAGTGAGCCATGGTTGGTGCCAATTCGCAGGGCAACCCCGCGTTCTTTAGCCTCCCGCACCAAGGGGCTAAAGGCTTCAAATACCTTCTCACGGCCCCTGGCAAAAGTGGACTCATCGTATTGACGAATTTTTGCCGATTTGGAATCCACAAAGTTTCCCGGATTGATCCGGACTTTTTCAACCCATTTCACTGATTCATAGGCGGCTCGGGGCTGAAAATGAATGTCTGCAGAAACCGGAACCTGGCAGCCCGCAGCACGTACCTTGGCCATTATGTCTTTTAAACATTCCGCATCTTTTAGAGTGGGAGCAGTGATACGCACTAGCTCACAACCAGCATTAGCCAATTCCAAAACTTGAAACGCGGTCGCATCAATATCTTTTGTATCAGTCGTGGTCATCGACTGAACCAAAATCGGATGCTCTCCGCCGACATAGGTATTCCCAATTCGCACAGCAAGTGTTTGCCGGCGTGTGGCTGCAAATCGATTGTGTAGGTAAGCTGCACCCATGTCAACTCCTTAAGCCTGCAATGACAAAACCTGTTCCTGGTAGTTTGATTCAAGGCTAAACATATTAATTCGCTGCTTTTAAGGCAGCATCGCTTTGGCTTTGGCCTTGGCTTCCCTAGATATTGATTTTTAAGCAGCTAATCACAAAAGACGATCAAAAATCATCAGCGGGAGGATATCCCTTTTCCATCAGCTCCTTCCAAAGAGGCCAGCTGCGTGCCACTGCTAAAGCTTGGGAATAACCCAATTCGGGAGAATCCACCGCAAGCTTTGACCAGCTTTCCACAAAAGCATAGGCATAGCGATCCTGCAAAGGTGAGCTGCCGAGATAATCAGCATAGTCAAGTTGCAAATTTTGAACTACCCGATATACTCGTCGAGCTTCTTTTTTATTTTCAAAGGCCCGATGAAATAGCACCAAAAATTCTGCCGATTTCAATTGTAACAGATAGCCTAAGCTTATCGACTCGTAAGCCCCAGAGAGCAAATAAGCACGCTGTCGGGCATTTTTCCGTAAGTCGTAGCCTAGGTTATACATGGTGCGGGCAGCGTCCAAACCGCGAATGCGAATATCATAAGGCCTGCTTGGCAAGGGTTCTAGAAATACTGTATACAAAACATCCATAATTGGCTCAAAAAGCGGAAGATTAATTTTGCGATACAGTTCTACAGCCTGCATCAGTCGAAAAGGATTCATTTGCCCTGAGTGTTGCAGTAAGCCCAGAACTGCATCTTCAATCCGGTCATAGTAAAAATCGCCCTTCATAGGCTCGGGAATATTCATTAATAAGGTTCGGGCCTCAGGGGCTTTGGCCTGGCGAGCATAGGCATAGCTCTCTAACAATGCAGGTACTCCATTATGCGGATCAATTCGCCGTAATTGCTGCAATCGAACTATGGCACTATCAACTAAAATGGAATCTTCCGACTGTAACAATTCAGCCATTGCCAATTGTAAAAGCACGACGGGTTCACTAGGATGCAGCCGATTGGCCTCGCGAAGTTGCACGACTTTTTCAAAGAGCGAATCGCTTACAAGGCCTGCAATTAACAGGTAACGCCAATCCTTAGCAAACCATTCTTCCCAAAATGGAAGCAACTCGGTATCGAAGGCATCGGACAGATTCTTTTGGCTTTGCTCCTGTACTTCATTTGAATCCCTTGGGAGATTTTCGCTATAAACATGATCATCGCGGCATGCCCATAGCAGACTAAAGCAGAGGGAAATGAATACATAGAAGCGCAGCGGAGACGGCCCCTTAAAACGCTTGGTGACACTATTTAGCTTGAAAAGCACTATTTCATTTCCTAAGCATGATTTTGCATATAATTTTAAAATTTGAAATTAGGGATCGCTAAACATTTGTGCTTAAATAGATTTACAATCAATGGACTCTAATCGCAATCTCGAAAATCAGTCCCGCCTGGTAGGGGCGCTTGCTCTCTCTGTTATTTTAGTGCTTTTCGCACTTGGGTTGCGCTTCATCTTAAAGGAATTACTCAATCCCGCCTTGATTGCGAAAGTGCGCTTTGAGGATGTAGGCACTTTGAGAAATCAGAGCCCAGTAATTTATCAAGGGGTCTTGGTGGGTGAGGTGCGTTCCATTCACCGGGAAAATGGCCTTGCCTTGGTGGAACTAGAAATGTTTCAACATCTCGATCTCAGCTCCGATTCCAAGATTATTAACTTCAATTACAGCCTTTTCGGCGATCGACTGATTTTCATAAATCAGGGCATTGAAGATTCACGCATCGATTGGTCATTAGAACAAGAGGGGGTTTTCAAGGCAGGCGTTGCCGAAACTTTGCATAAAGTGGATAGCCTTCTGCAAACCTTTCAATCCCTAAATAAGCTGGCCACTGAAATATTAGTAGGTACAGAATCCCAACCCAGTATCAGTCAAATTTTTTCTCGCCAGGTACTACCGGTTTTTACCGAACTCAATTCCATGCTCGGCAACTTTTCCAACACTGAAAAAACCTTAAAAATATCGCTTCAGCAAAGTGCAAGTCTCAGCCAACAAATACGGGGAATGGTACGCATAGGCGCCAAGGGAACCGAACAATTTTTAATTACATCCGATTCAATGCTGACTCAGAGTGCCTATTTATTGGAATCCCTAAACAGTAGCACCGAAAAAATTGCAGTTCAGATGCAGGCTCTTACCGATCCCGATAACGCTGTGAATCAGATCTTACTGAGAAAAGAACTGTTTCAAAGTCTTAACCAGTTTACTTTAAGCCTGAACCAGCTGTTAAAAATTCTAAAGCAAGATGGCTTGTCAGAAATAATTGGCTTCTGGAAAAACGTGCACATTCTGGGAACTAATCCCACGAAGAAGCAAAAATGAAGGCCGAGACAATGGAAACAGGGACGAAAAATAACTTTCTCATAGAAAAGGGCCTATTCCAGGTATAGACGCCTTGACTCCAGCGCAGCTGCGTCTTACATTTGTTTCCGATTTTTTGCCTGATAGCTCAGTTGGTAGAGCAAGCGACTGTTAATCGCTCGGTCGTAGGTTCGAGTCCTACTCAGGCAGCCAAAAGGCTTCTAAACTCCGGTTTAGAAGCCTTTTTTGTTTTTCTTCTCTTAACGGCGCCGTGAGCTACGGGGTTTTTTCACTGCTTTTGCAGGCACTTGGGCGGATTCCAACTTAGTAAGCACATTTTGTAGAGAATCAATCTTGGAGGTTAAATTCCCCACTTGCTTCTCCAGTCCGCTCACTTTTGCCATCGTACCTAGATCGAAATTTTTTTGGCTTTCGGAATTGGTGAAATAGACTTTTCGGTCGACAAATTGGGCCCGCACTGCATCTATTTGCATCTGTCCTAAAAACCAGGCAACAATGGCTGAACTGGCCAGAGTAAAAACAAAGAAGAAAAGCAGACCACCGAAGCCCACACCGCGAGCTTCTGGCGGAGCAAAATTGTTGGCCATAGCAGCAGGCTGAGAGGGAATGTTGGTTTTCGAAGGCGCGAGGGAACTAGCTTGAGGAGTAGGTGATTCATTCCAATCATCCTCCTTTGAATAGCTTTGAGGCATTTCTAGGGTAGCCTGATTATAGGAATTGCCATAGATTGGATTTCCCATTTGCGACTCAAGTCTCTGCAGGCCTTGTGATTGTGCCGCTTGGCTTGGCATCGCTGCATAAGCTAGCCCACGCGCAAGAAACCAGGTTTCCATGCCTTGTTCATCGCGACCCTTTTCAATTAATCCCTGACTTTTCAACCCGTATAAAGCCTCTTCTAATTTGCTGATATCGAGCTTCAGTTGGGTTCCCAAGTCGAGAAAAGTTGCCCCGCTCGGTCTCGCCTGCAAAAATTGGTAGACTTTTTTTTCTTTACCAGCCATTGTTTCTCCTTGAAGCTTATAACCAGAAATAGGTGAAATAGTTTGGTCTTTTCAAAGTAGACCTAAAACTACGCTCAAGTTAGCTCAATGGCATCGGAGTATCCCCCTAATTTGCCCGGCTGCTTAGATAATTTTGAGGCTCTCATGCTTTTTGTGCACATTGTTCAGGTCGAATTTAGCTGGGAATTCGAGCTCTGCTTCATGGTAAACCATAAAGGCTGAAATTCATAAATTGTCCAGGTCCTATTCCCACTTTGACAAGCTTACTTTAGTTCTT
Organism: Fibrobacteria bacterium; assembly: GCA_038315885.1. Lineage (GTDB taxonomy): Bacteria > Fibrobacterota > Fibrobacteria > UBA11236 > JBBQAD01 > JBBQAD01. The sequence continues at coordinate 9,391 of JBBQAD010000074.1, forward strand.
GATTGAATTCCTTACCAGATGAATAGATAATTTCTAAATCATTCTCACAAAATAGGTGGTACATATTTTAATCGGGCTAGCAGACCAATTGCTAAGATTCGAAAATTCCAATCAAATGGTGAGTCTTTAATTGCAAAAAATCCGCTTACTATTGATAGAGGATTCTCCCAGTGATGCAGCCTTAATTTTGCATAAACTCGATAGAGGCGGGCTTGAAATTGAAATCCATCGGGTCGAAAGTGAAATAGAATTACAATCTTGTCTGCAAAGGGATGCCTGGGACTTCATCATCGCTGATTATTCTTTACCGGGATTTAATGGCTTAAACGCATTGCGAATCGTTAAAGAAAAAAATCTGGATATCCCCTTCATCTTTGTTTCTGGCAGCATGGGCGAAGATTTAGCGGTCGAAGCAATTAAGGCGGGCGCCCATGATTTTTTGCTGAAAGAAAATTTGGAACGCCTGGTACCGGTCATGGTGCGAGAACTGCGAGAACATAAGGAACGGGTGCACCGAAGACATGTAGAAGAGGCTTTGAAAGCCTCAGAAGAACAACTGTTACAGTCACAGAAAATGGAAGCTGTGGGACGCTTGGCTGGCGGTATCGCCCATGATTTCAATAATATTCTTCTTACCATAATGGGCAATACAAGCCTCTTACGAATGAAATTGGGTAAAGAGAATCCCATTCCGACTGAAATAAATGAGATTGAAAAAGCCTCTACCCGGGCCACCAGTTTGGTTAATCAGCTACTCACCTTCACCCGAAAAAAAAGCCCCAATCCCAAGCCCATTGGACTTAACGAACTTCTGAGTGACATGGCCACGATGCTCAGACG
>JBBQAD010000218.1:0-6360 GCA_038315885.1 Fibrobacteria bacterium
GCCGCCTTTGCCGATGGATGTCATCAAAACAATCGAGTTGCTGTTACAATGGCCGATTTACGACAAGTTTACGAATGGGCGCTGTAACTACAATGAAACAAAAGCAAATTGGTCTATTACAGGCTGGCTGGGCTCCTGAAGAGCTGCAAGTCAAGTATGGGAACTACCCACAAATGTTCCGAGATTTATTTTCAGACCATCCCGAACTGGTGTTTACAGATTTTAATGTTACAGAAAACAAGTATCCTTGTGACCTACATGATTTCGATGCGTATTTAATTACAGGCAGCCAATTCAGCACCTATGATAACGAGGATTGGATCCGCAGCTTAAGCCAATGGATACTTGCTTGCTTTGAGAAAAAAATCCCCATGGTCGGAATCTGTTACGGTCACCAATTGATTGCCCAGGCCCTAGGAGGAAAATGTGAAAAATCAATAAAGGGTTGGGGCGTGGGTATTCGAGAGTATAGCCTAAGTGGATATGCTCCTTGGATTCCCAAAGAAATTAATACCCATCGGCTGTGCTTCTCGCATCAAGATCAAGTAAGTTCCTTGCCCCCTATGGCACTTCGATTAGGTGGGGATGACTTCTGTGAAAACCAAATGTATCATATTGAAGATCATGTCTATTGTATGCAGGGACATCCCGAATTTTCTAAATCTTATATGCATGACTTGTTGATGGGTCGAAAAGACCGTATAGCTGAACCAGCCTGGTCGGCGGCGGTCGATTCGCTAAAAGGCGAAAATGATTCGAGAGCAACGGCCAAGTGGATTCGAGACTTTTTATTTCTGAAATAATCCTGCTGGACTGAGGAATTAATCTAACTAGTTACCCTTGCGGCTATCGGTTCTTTGATGTTGGATTCGCTTTTTGGGTTCTGAGCATAATTGAGATACTTGGAATAACTTCTTACTGTTAGATTTAAGGATTTTACCCAGGAGTATTACCATTTCTAAGCACGAACAAAAACCCTTGGTTGGAATCATCATGGGCTCAAGGTCGGATTGGGAAACCATGGTGTATGCGGCGGATCAGCTAGATTCTTTAAAAATCCCCTATGAAGTCGATGTTGTTTCAGCCCACCGAACACCCGACAAACTGTTTCATTACACAGAGAATGCCGATTCCAGAGGCATTGAAGTGATTATCGCAGGGGCAGGAGGAGCTGCTCACCTACCGGGTATGGCGGCGGCGAAAACATCGCTTCCGGTTCTCGGAGTACCTATTCAGTCGAAAGCACTTAATGGAATGGATTCATTACTATCCATCTCCCAAATGCCGGCGGGTATACCAGTGGGAACTTTGGCCATTGGCAAAGCAGGCGCAATTAATGCCGCCCTGCTCGCTGCAGCCATTCTGGGTAACAAGTACCCTGAGCATAAAGCAGCCTTGCAAAAGTTTCGCGCTCAGCAGACTGAAGCTGTGCTGGCCAATTCGGATCCCCGAGTAAAACAATGAAAAAGGTGGGAATTTTAGGGGCTGGACAGCTTGCGCAGATGTTAGCTCAAGCAGGTCGAGGTCTGAAACAAGAATTCACATTTTTGAGTCCAGAGGAAAGCCCCTGTGCCGCCCCATTTGGAAAACACTTAAAGGCTGAATTCGATGATAACTCTGCTGCTGACAACTTATCACAATGGGCAGATGTCATTACCACCGAATTTGAAAATGTATCCCTAGCCCTGGTAAAACGACTTGAAACTAGTTCACTTGTACACCCATCTTCTAAATCCTTGGCCATTTGCAAAGATCGCGTGCTTGAAAAAAAATGTTTTAATAATCTGGGTATAGCAACAGCCAGATATAAACAAATTGATAGTCTAAAAGAGTTACAAATGGCAATGAGTGAAATACAATACCCTGCCATTCTAAAAACTAGATCCGAGGGTTACGATGGCAAAGGCCAAGTCGTCTTAAGCTCAGAGCAAGATCTGGAGGCGGCATGGGAGCGTTTACTAGGTGTTCAATGTATCGTTGAATCTATGGTTTCTTTTGATCGAGAATTATCGATTATCTGTGCACGGTCACAGAATGGAGAAACTGCAGTATATCCGCTCAATGAAAATCATCACCGTGAAGGGATACTCCGCCTATCGTTGAATCTGGAATCCGATCTTTTGCAATCAAAGGCTGAAGCCATGATCAAACAATTTATGGAAATGCAAAACTATGTCGGAGTACTTTCTATTGAACTGTTTCAGATCGGTGACCAGTTATTAGCCAATGAAATGGCACCTCGGGTTCACAATAGCGGGCATGGAACAATTGAAGGCTCCCGGGCGTCCCAATTTGAAAACCACCTTAGGGCCATCACGGGTTTACCTTTGGGTGAGGCACGATTTCAATGCAAAACCGCAATGATTAACTTGATTGGAAAAGTACCCTCCTTAACAGAAATCCAAAACGCGCCTGGAGTAGCCATACATCTCTACGGGAAAGAAGAACGCCCTGGCCGAAAGATTGGTCATCTAACAGTAACCAATGAAGGTATAACAGAATCCGAATTTACCAGACGATTTGTTCAACTACTTGAAATTTCAGGCGAAATAGAACTGGCTAATCGCTGGAAAGTGGCAGGATAAGTTTTTTTTCTCTAATGTTAACAAAGTGCTCAGAAATACAACCCGTTAACTATATATTAGTTACATATTAACAGTAGGTTAACGAAAAGTTAAAGGTTAGTCAACCGGAGTTTCAATCATAAACCGGTGAGAATTTAAATTCAGATACAGAAAGTACCAGCATGACTGACCCGATTATCTTGTTTTTTTTATTGGGCGTTATTGCTGGTTTGGTAAAGTCTGAACTTCGATTGCCTTCTCAAGTTTACGATTCTGTCAGTATGCTGCTGTTACTGGCCATTGGCTTAAAGGGTGGAATCGAGTTAAATAAACAACCCTTCTTAGATTTGGCTCCGCAAATTTTAGCAGTGTTTCTAATTGGAATTATTCTCCCTCTCATCGCATTCCCTGTGTTACTGTGGATAGGCCGATTTAAACGAGCAGATGCAGCCTCAATTGCGGCACATTATGGATCTGTAAGTGTTGGTACTTATGCCGTAGCTGTCGCTTATATGGGTTCCCGAGGTATTTTTTTCGAAGCTCATATTCCCCTGCTTTTAGTTGTTCTGGAAATTCCCGCTATTGTTGTCGGCATTCTGCTGGCACGAGGCTTAAGTAAGCAAACGAAGTGGGGGACAGTCGTTCATGAAATTTTTGCCGGTAAAGGTATCATGCTTTTATTAGGTGGTCTTGTGATTGGAGCGATTGCAGGAAGCGACAGCTTAGCTTCCATCAAACCCCTATTTTTTGATCTTTTTAAAGGCGTGCTTGCCTTGTTTTTACTGGAGATGGGATTAATAGCGGCTTCTAAGTTGGGTGCCCTTAGGCAATATGGAATTTTTATCGCAGTGTTCGGAATTCTAATGCCACTTTTTTCTTCAGTCGTGGGAACTCTTTTTGGAATAGGTCTTGGTATGAGCATTGGCGGAACTGCTATGCTGGCAACTTTAGCGGCAAGTGCAAGTTATATCGCTGTGCCGGCTGCCATGCGAATATCAGTACCAGAAGCCAATCCAACTTTGTCCTTGACAGCTTCTCTAGGTGTAACATTTCCATTTAATGTAATTATAGGCATTCCTCTCTATTACAAAACGGCCCAATGGTTTCATGGTTTTTTTGGAGTTTAATTATGGATATTCATATACGAACACTACTTACAATTATTACCGAATCTTCGCTCGAATCAGGCCTTTCAAAAGAATTAGAAATGTTGGGAGCCAATGGTTATACTATTACAGATGCTCGCGGAAAAGGGGACCGAGGGGAGCGAGTTGCCGAGTGGGATGCAGAAAAAAATATCCGTATTGAAGTTGTTATCAGTGGCGATATTGCTCTCAAAATTACTGACTATCTACAAGAGAAGTATTACAAAAACTTCGCCATGATTGTATACAGTCATGAAGTAAAGGTATTAAGGCCGAACAAATTTTAGACAGACAGTTTTGGTTTAGGGGCAAAAGACCAAAGCTTTTCCGCAGTTACAGCTAAAGCAGCTAAAAACCATAGCTTAGTGGAACGGGTGACTAGAAGATCCTTTGTGATTATATCGATGATACCATCTAATAGTTTCATTTACTACAAGCTAATCGTCTGTATCTGACCTTCGTTAATCTTAATTGGGTAAATTTTTCCAGGGCCACGCAATTCATAGCTTCCTATTTCAATGCCAGGAGATAACCAAGAGCCTGATTCAGTTAAAAGGGGAGGATAATAATAAACCGATGATTCTGAAAAAGGATACACTCTTTCTTCATTTTTGTTTGATGAAACAAGAGACCAATCTTTAGGTTCAAATTGTTTGGTTATCACTTTTAGCCAAGCAAAGGAACGAATTGTTAGTGTTACGTTTTGGGTTTGAGATTTCATAATTACGGGTTGCGGCACAGAGTTCAAACCTTCGACATTTGCCTGCACTGTATATGTTCCCGCTTGCATCGCTCCAAAATGCACTTGCCCGCTATGTTCCTTGTTAAAACTTCGACAGACCAAGCGCTTTTCCTTTTGATAAAGGCAGACTCGACCCGCAAAGGCTCGGTACTGACCTAATTGTGTCACTACACTAAGGGATGCGGCAGGCTGCATAGAAAATTGTATTGAGCTTGGTTTAGTCTCTTCAATATGCATTATTTGCGCTTCAGTGGAATACTGAGAATGAAGAGGAAAGACAGAATAGGCGCCTATCGGTAAACCAACTACAAGTGCTTTTCCAGATAAATCACTCCAAAGTACAATGGATTCGGATCTTTGTAGAGTGTCACTTCTGGATGAAGAAATATGAAGTTCGACTCCCGAAAGTGGATTACCATCTGGTCCTTGGCAATAGAACTGGCACTCCGTTGGAGCATTGGCAATGCTAAAACGATCCAATTTTCCATTCAAATTAATTTTTTCATCCCAAATTAGACTTACTGATGGTTCGTTACTTCTTTGAACAGACTGGTGGTAATTTGAATTCGATGGCGACCCGGCTTCATACTGGAGAATGGTTGAAACGCATGTCCTATCCATCGAAATAGATTGGTATTATTAAAATAGATTGATCCGTTTAACTCTTTATCTTGACTGGGCGTTTGGATTCGCAGCACCAGGCCGCTTCCACGGGTCAATCTAAGAGTGACAGGCTTTACCTGACCTTTGTTGATCTCTAAAAAAATTCCATGATTAGGCCGGCCTGTTCCATCAAAGGCCATATCATTACGTGAATCGAAGGCTGACAAATAACAGTTACAATCACTGTTTACCTTTTCGATAAGAAAGTTCCCTTGCAGGTCGGATTTTCCAAGATATTGTCTGGCATCACGACTTTCATATTGACTATGTCCCATGAGTAGAACTGTGGCACCAGGGTAGGCATTGCCATCGGGACCCAGCACCGTTCCCGATACCCGTAAAGTCTCAGGGTCAGCATGAATTTGCGAAAAAACCAGCAGAAGAAGGGTCAATAGTATTGGAATCCGTAAATAAATCAGCTTACTCATTCTCATCCCTTCCTTAGGATTGTCTTGCCTAATATTGAACTTAATAAAACAAATCGGATATTTGGTTAATATACTCAATTAATTAACTACGAAATGGCTGATGATTAATATGGATTCAAAATTTTGAATTGAGTACAGTTGGAAATATATGGACTTTATATCATAAACGGTTTACTTTATTATTATGCAAGCTTCTGTACGCAAAGTCTTGTCTGCAATTGACCAGCGCGGGGGGAGGGCCAGCAAACCGAAACTCAGCCCAGGTGGCGCGCTTCCCAATCTAATTGAATGAGCGATTCAATACCTGACGGCAATACTCTAAGTCAAAAGATTTCACACCAGGTTATAAATTGGGCTAGAGTACAAAATTGGAAAGATGGGGCAGGTCTGCCTACCGTTTTACAAATGAGTACTCACTTTAAGGTAAACACTCGCACGGTACTAGCTGCGCTAGAAATTTTACGGAAACAGAAAAAAATTTACACTGTTCGAGGTCAAGGAAGTTTTTGGGGCTTGCACAATATGGACTTGCAAGAATCGCCAAGGTTTCGCACGGGTAAAATATCAGCCAAAGGTCAATTTTCTAAAGAGTTACAGTTAAAAATTGCCAGTGGTACATATGGATACAATACAACTCTTCCTACTATTCGCGAATTTTGCCATCAGTATAATCTGGGACCCCATTCCATTATTTCCTTACTACGACAGCTAGAATCTCAATCTGTAATCTATAAGAAAGGCCGCTCCTGGTTTGTTGGAACTGGGAAAAAAGAATTGAAGCGCCCATCTTCTTTAAGAATTTCCGTCTTGGTACAAAA
>JBBQAD010000380.1:0-4090 GCA_038315885.1 Fibrobacteria bacterium
TAACCAAGCCTTTAGTTTCTGGGCCAATTTAGCTTGAAAGTGAGTTCGTTTAAGGGAAGACATGTATCAAACATATCATTGTTTTAACGATTTAGCGATGAGAACCTAAACCTGCTTGGTCCCAAAAGCTTATCCTAAATAAAACATTGATTCATTGGAGCTTGTTTATGCTTAATCCATTCAGGTCAAAAAGGTTAAATTCGGTATTATTGCCGATTTTTTTGCTTATCGGGGCCCTAGGTTCACAACGGGCCATCGCCCAGAGTGCTACACAAATTCTGCAAGCCACGGGAATAGAGTCTGGTGTTTGCCTTGTGCTTGGGACTCATCAAGCTGCCCTCGATCTTCAAAACGCAGGCAAAATGTTGGTTCAGGTTCTGACCACAAAAGAGAATGAAGCTGCCGAGATTCGCAATCAGGCGATGGAAAAAGGATTGGCTGGACTGGTTAGCTCAGATGTGGCCAGCAGCTTGCAAAAGCTTCCCTTTGCCGAAAATTTGGTGAATCTTTTAGTGGCCGACTTGGATGCCCTGGGCAATGAGGCACCGCCCAATGTTGAAATTTTGCGGGTTTTGGTTCCCGAAGGTGTTGCCTATCTCAAAGAAAATGGTCAATGGAAACAGACTCGCAAACCCATGCCAAACTCTTTGGACGACTGGAGTCATTTCAGTCACGGTGCTGATGGAAATGCTGTATCGAAAGACGAAAAGGTTGCCCCGGGGACCGCGATTCAATGGATCGCCAACCAGAAAAGCTCTTTCCAGCGTTCAAATGGACTCCGGGCTGCAGGGGGTCGGGTTTTTTATGAATGGCCATATGAAGTTAAAGTGGGAACCAAAACTGAAAAGCAGCAGTACCTCGACAGTCGAGATGCCTTCAACGGTGTGGCACTTTGGAGAAAGAAAACCGATCCAGGTAACAGATTAAAGTGGATGGTGGCCCAGGATGATATGGTTTATCTCATCCAAGAGAGGGAGGGAGAATTAGTTGGAATGGACTCGAAAACTGGCGAGGTGAAGGTTCGTTTTCCCGACGCAGGTAAATCAGATCAACCCGTAGCACAAATCAAAAATTGGGCCGCAGTAAGTGGTGACCAAATTATTTACACCAACAAAAATACAGTTTACGGAATGAATCGCCACAATGGCTCTCTGATATGGAAATACCAGGATCAAGACAACGTTTTTTTCCCAACCGTTTCTGAAGACTTAGGAATGGTGTTCTTTGCTGCATCGCCCTGGACCATGCGTGAAGATCGTTGGCCCGGAGTGATGGAATTGAGGGAGGTCATTGGCTTTGATTTAAAGGCGAAAAAAGTCGCCTGGAAAGCGCCCTTCAAAAACAAGGCGGTCACCCAGCTAGTTTACGGGGAAGGGTATGTAACGGTTTACAAGCCAGATGGAATTGGTGGTATCGGTGATTGCTGCAAATCCAAAAGCAACTTAATGAGTATTCGGGCCACCGATGGAGCAATCATGTGGCAACATGATAGCGATTCCGGTTCACCAGATTGGGGAGGCGTTTCATTCAGAGGATTCGGTGTTTCTACAGGATCGCAAAATACCATGATTCGCGATGGTAAGGTTTACGTCATGGGTACATCGCGTTGGCGAGGCTTTGATTTAAAATCTGGAATAATGGTGGATGAATCTCCAAAACATTCCATCGGACTTAAATCCAGCGGGTCCCTAGGCTCTGGCTGTCAACGAAATGTATGGACAGCAAATTTCAAGATTTTAGGTGAAACCACCTATATCAAGAAAGATCTGTCCTGGACCAATCAGGGTATTTCTCGAAGCGGCTGTGCCACTGGAGCCTATCCAGCCTATGGAATGACCTATTACGCTGCCAATGAGTGCAACTGTTACGCCATGGTCCGGGGCCATGTTGCCATTGCCAGTGAAGCCTTGCCCGCTGCCGTTCCCGATGCTTCGCGTTTGAAGAAGACCTACCCCATCAGCACGGCCATCCAATCTCCCAAAGCCCTTAGCCTGTCCACCCCACTTATTGATGATTGGTCCATGCAGGATTACTATCCTGCCAAGGAAACCGAAGTGCTTGCTACAGGGGGCCTAAAGATTACAGGCATTGTGCATGAACATCGACTGGAAGCACGCGATGGAGCAAATAAACTTGTGTGGCACTTTACCTCTGGAGGCCGAATCAGTTCCGCACCAATAGTTGTGGCCGACAATTTGTTTTTCGGTTCAACTGATGGTTATGTATACAGCCTAAAGGTGAAGGATGGTTCCTTTCGTTGGAGATTCATGGCTGCACCAGCAGAACGGAAAATTGTAGCCTTCAGCCAATTAGAATCGACCTGGCCAGTATTTAATGTCGCATTGTATGACGGAAAAATTTACGCCACCGCCGGATGGCACCCCCAAGCAGGCGGTTTGCACTTGTGGGCTCTCGATCCCGAACAAGGGAAGATAGAGTGGAAAGCAACTTATTTTGATCCTTCAAAGATGCAAGATGGCTCAAAAAGTTCGACAAGTATCTCTGAGCGGCAAAATTTGGTCAACGCGAACCCCATGCAAATTCAAAATGGAAAACTGGCCTTTTCTTATAACAGAGTATCCTACCGAGGGTCATCAGCGCAGAGTTACACTATTCTGGAGCCAAGCGGAGAGGGTTGGGTCAATATGTTGTCGGTATTGAAAAGAAATACGCTGCTAAACAACCTAAATATGCCACTTTAGGTGGAAATGCAGAAGCGATTGAACTACTGGGTTGGAATTCAAAAGAGTTACAAATTGATATTCGAGCACAAGGAAGTTTCATACTTTCAATCCGAGACATCAAAGGAAAAAAGGTGGTATTCCAATCTGTGCAAGGTCCCACCACTTACCAATTGCCAAGGTCTTCGGTGCAAAAAGGCATTTACTACATGTCCCTCATTCGAGATGGTAGCTTTTACGCAGAAAGAGAAATGATGGTTTTTTGATTTAGATGTAAGATGATTTAACCTACATTCCTGGAGGCAAATCAGATTTCAGTGAATAATTAAAGCCTCTTTTTAGGCTAATTTATAGCAAATGTGACTTACTGATTAAATTAACAGTGATCATATTGATACAACCTCCATCAACGTACATGGAGAATATTCTCAATCAAACGACGACGAAGTTGGAGGGCCTTCCTCCATTAAATTAACATATGGGCATTCTAAAGACCATCGTCCCGATTTAAAACAGGCTGTATTATCTCTTGTGGTCAATGGCCCAAGTAATATTCTCCTTTGGATTAAAGGGCTAAATGGTAACTGCTCAGGCAAGGCCAGCTTTCACAAAACGATTAAAAAGGTAAGGGCCTTTCAAAAACAAATAGCTTTAGATGCAATACGAAATGGGTCGCTGATTCTGCCCTTTATGTTGAAGGTGGTTTTCGTTTTTTGAAAGATCCTTGGTTTATCTTGATAGTTTTTTTCTAAAATCTCCCAAGCGGATTGAAGCATTGATGATGGTCATGACACTTTGTTAACTGGTTTACAATGTGGCGCAATACCGCTTAAGGATAAAATTAAAGGAAGATGGAGAGCCATTACATAATCAATTAGGGGAAAAAATTCAACTATGGGGAGATAAGGCATGCCAAATCTATGGCCTAAATTCCAAAAAAGTTAATTTGAGTCTAGGAATGTAGGGAACAAAATATTTGGCACCACACGGGGGATGCCGCTAGCCTTGATGTTAACAGTCAGCTCTTTCTCTTTGGTTCAGTGAAACAGCGACTAGTCTATTTGGACCAGGTCTATTATGCCTTTCCTTACGAATGGGCTCTGCAACAAATTCCTGGTGTCCATCGCGGAACTCTGTTAGAAAAGAACGGCATCACCATCGCCTTGGAGTTAGAGAAAGGTGCCGATCGAAACGAAGTGGAACAAGCTGTGACAGCCTTGAAGCTTCCCTTTCCATTTCGATGTTGTTTTCTCGTGTTACCTCGCGACCCCCGCCACCATTCCAAAATCGACTATGCCAAATTGCGTTCGATGTTGGAATAGTGATAGGGTGTGAGGCTTAGCCCTAGCGCGTCAACAGAAATTGGCGGCTGCTTTGTCGTCCTTCAGCGCGCAATTGTACCAGCAAGG
>JBBQAD010000012.1:0-16885 GCA_038315885.1 Fibrobacteria bacterium
AAGATGTTCAAATTCTCTAAAACCTGGGAGGTGAGCTAGATGAGAGAGAAAAGTGTTTACCTCGCGGACATAATGGAAGGACAAATTCGTGATTCAAAATGGGGAACCTCAGGACGACTACCCTCTGTCAGGAAGTTAAATGCCGCACTAAATGCATCTGCACCGGCAATTCTGAAAACTCTGGCCCTCCTGGTTCAAAGAGGAATCATTGAAAAACTCCCTGGTGGAGAGGGGTATTGCCTGTCAGGTTTTGCACCCGAGCTCCCTGGTTTATCAAACTCGACCCGAAGCAGACCAGAGCAGATTGCAGAGGAGCTCAGTCGGGATATTCAATGTGGCATTCCAATTTCTTCCGATGGATTTCCCACGGCACATCAGCTTCAATTGCGTTTTGGATGTGGACACAGGTCTATTAAGAAGGCATTGGAATTGTTGACATTAAGAGGATTGATTGTAAGGTTTGGAAAAACTTATCGGCTTCCAGATAATGTTTATATACCCACACATCAGAAGCATATTTATTTGTGTGGTACATCAAATGCTCTCCAATATGGAGATACCGGTGTTTATGTATTTATACACTCCCTAGAAAGGGCCATTCTTGCCATGGGCTGGCCCCCCTTAAAAATTTTCATATTGAAGAATTTGTCATCAAATGACCATTCAGAGAAGCTACCTGAAGCGGCGGCCTATATTGTAATCAAGTATCGATACCCAGGAGGATGGAAGAAAAAATTTCTTGAGAAGAAATCTACCCCTGTAATCATTGTAGAACCAGATGAAAATTATGGCTGGAATAATTCTTTTCAAGCCTCTCATCGGCAGTTCTTGCATCTTTGCCCGGATAATGCTTATGCAGGCCGTGAAATGGCGCGTGTTCTATATCGCAATGGCCATCGTCATATCGCCATATTCTCTCATCTTGCTTCAGAACAAAAAATAAGGTGCTGGGATAAACTTCGTGTTACAGGCCTTTGTGAAACATTTAATAGAATTACACCTGGAAAGCAATCTGGTGGTAGTTGGGAAGATGCTTCAGCTCAAATTTTTGGACCCGATACAGTCTCTAAGCAGCTTAATTTCGAAGGCAGAGCTGAAAAACGCTTTGGGAAAATTCTGCAATCCATTTTAAAAGAGTTCCCCTTCCTCTCTTCCTTGGCATCAGAATTTCATGGAAGCATACATTCAATTCAGTCCTATATCACCATAGGAACTTCTATGTTTGATTTTTTTGAACAGGCATTAACAGATACCAAGATTACAGCTTGGGTCTGCATAAATGATGAACTGGCCATTCTCGCCAAAGCATATCTGACGTTCAAGGGAAAGAAAATTCCTGATGACATCTCTTTAGCCTCCTTTGATAATTCGCCAGCATCCTATCGATACGGAATTAGTTCATATCATTTTTCTTATGAAAAGATGGGCAATCTTTCGGTGCAGTTCATCGGAAAACCGCAGACTATTCGAAGCGGAAAGCAGGGTGATTTTCCGATCAGAGGCACTTTTGTGGTGAGAAACAGTCTAGGTACTATTCAAGTGGCCGGGAAAAAATTAAAATCCCAAGACACCTGAAACACTCGCCTAATTTGAACTGCCTACAGGGTTTTAACGATGGGCGAGCGGCAGAGAAAGAAGCTGGTCTCGAGTGTAAATTCGGTACCCTAAAATGTTACGTAATAAATTTATTGCTTTTTACCGACGATTGGATAGAATTTGGGTTCAAATCGATTTATTAAATCGGTTTATTGAAATCAATTTAATCGATTCGATATTAAAGGAGTTTAATAATGGATGCAGCAACCGTCCTGAAAAACGTGAGCGACTTGTCGTCCCGTTTTGCTGCCAATCGAAATGAACGTCAGCTACGGCGTACTCTGATGCCCGAGGACTTCGCTGCACTGAGGGATGCCGGCTTTCTCCTCACCGGAGTCCCGGTCGACGAAGGTGGTATATGGCAGGACTTGTGTCGTTCGGTGCGTCCCCTTTGCGAAATCCTGCGAGTTCTGGCTCATGGCGACCCTTCCGTGGCCTTGGTAAGCGCGATGCATCCATCCGTACTTTCGGTATGGTTGGCGACCCCGGAAGCGCCTCCCCAGTTTCGTGAGGCGTGGGCAGGGCAGCGGAGGCATATTTTCCAGACCGTGCGGGAGGGCGCTTGGTGGGGCACCATCATGTCGGAACCTGGAAGCGGCGGTGATGTAGCCAAGACTAAGGCGACGGCGCGCTCTGCGGACGGCGACGGCGGCTATCTGATCTCGGGTCAGAAACAGTTCGGGAGCGGGTCGGGTATAACATCTTATATGGTCACGACGGCCCTTACAAATGGTAATGGTAATGGAAATGTAGGGAAGGGTAATGAAGGGATAAGTGATGCAGAGACGGCCCCTGACCTGTTCTATCTCGATATGCGGGGTGTTCTGCTGGACGGCACGGCAGGGGTGACTCTTACAGCCCCGTGGGATGGCCATGGAATGGCGGCCACCCAGAGTCACGCGATGGCCTTTGCGGACTTTCCAGCCACACGCAGCGCTTCCCAAGGAAGCCTTCTGAAATTGCTAGGAGCCACAGGAGGGCTTATCCAATGCGCCTTCACTTCGGTCATAGTAGGGGTCATCGAAACAGCCATGGAGGCTGCCCGCTTGCAGGTTACGCGCCGGCGCGATTCTCTGCGCGCCTATGAGCGGGTCGAGTGGTCGAGAGCCGAGATGGATGGCTGGTTAATCCGGCAAGCCTATGAGGGAATGATTCGGGCTATTGAAGAAGGCAACGAGGGCCGTCGCCAGGCGGCGCTGGGAAAGACGGCTGTCGCGGAACTGGCGGTGTCTGCCATGGGCCGGATTTGCCGGGTCCTGGGCGGAGGAACCTTTTCGCGGTCCTCACCCTTTGGCTACTGGTACGAAGATGTTCGCGCTCTCGGCTTTCTGCGACCACCTTGGGGGTTGGCATTCGATACTCTGTTTGACTGGTCTTGCGCGGAATTGGACTAGGGTAAGGCCTTACTTGGGTGCTGAGAAATCGGCCCTTTCACTCCACTGAATCGGCCTAAAATATCAGGGACAAAAGGTAAAATTGAGATTACGATTCAATCACTGGAAAGGTCCAACCTACACCAACTTTGAAAGGCAGGCGTCCGTGAAATCCCCTCAATTTTTCAGGCTCCCTGGAATCGGGGCCCAGGCCGGCCCTTGGTTCGCCTTGGTTTTTGCAACCGTGTCGGCTGCGATGCTAGGCGCCTGCAATGAAGCAGGCAAGGACCCCAGCGGACCGGTTGCCGTAGACACGTCCAAATTTTCCGTGAACGAAACCTTCGCCGCCGACCTCGTTTCCAAAGGCGTGCCCGAAGTCATTTCCAGGTTCCTGGCCGCCTCCAGGATGGATTCCCACTGTCCCAACGATACAACCTGCATTTACCTGCAATCCTTCCTGAACGGGGCGGCGCGGGAAATGACCCTCAAAGTAAGCCCCAACCGAGCCTACGCGCCGAAGGCCGACGAATTGGTCTCCGGCGGCATCCCCCTTTACGCGTTCAATTACGCCTCTGATACGAAGGCCGACGGCACGATGCAAATCGACATGGACTATTACGTATTGAAAGCCGGCCTTCCCAAGGGTTCAGTGCCAAAGGCCTCGGCCATCGCCAACGCAGCGGAAGACGGCGGCGCCGGTATTGAATGGACGGAGATCGGGAAAAAGGGAAGCGAGGCGGGTATCGGTTCCCTTATCGATTACTTCAAGGACAAAGGCCACAACGTGGGAGAAATCGGCAATATCTTCACCCTGGCTTCGGCCATGTCGAACGTCGCCACGTCCGGGGACCAGTCTATACAGGACAAGAAATGGTTGGCGGAGCTCGATGCCTTGGAGGAATGCGCCGCCAACCCCACCAATCCCGTCGCCAAAAGTGATCCGAATTATTCCCAGACCACTGTCGCGAAAATCCAGGCCGCCCGCAGCGAATTGAAGACCGTCAGCGCTGTCCGCTACCTCAACAATATGACGGAAACCGGCGCGGATGCGAACCCGGTCACGGCGATCATGTCGGTCGGCCTCAAGCAGGGGTTCGTCTGAGCGAAAAGACCCTCGCCGATTACAGCGAAAAGACCATCATGCGGGAGGCCAGACTGGCGGTGGATTCCTGTAAGGATTTCGGGCTCGAGGGGAATGTCGATGTGGTTTGGGAGTGCGTTCAAACGACCAGCGACGGAAGCATCCACACCGTTATCCACACCGAATCCAAAGTGACCTGGGTATTCAGCGAATTGGAGAAGAAGCATATCGGGGGAGGCAATTTCACTTTCGATTACAAATCGACTTCGACGGGAAACGGACCTACCTGCGTCCATACGCAATCCGCCGCCGGCGACCTCAAGGAATCGGGAAGGCTACTGGTCGTAGACGATCCGGCCTTCCAGAATCTGTTCGGTTTCCGGTACCAGGCAACTGGCTGGATTGATACCCAAGTGTCGTCTTCCTACTCCTGCGGTGCCTCCGGCCTGGCGCCCTATACCATCACATGGCTGCCGGCGGTTACCGGGGCCCCGGGCACCAATGGCATTTACAAAGGCGAAATGACCAGCCCAAGCTGCATAGGCACATCCTCCACAGGCACAGAGGTCGTCAAATGGGACTTCGCCGTCCCGACGGAATAACCTGGTTTTACCGAGGAAAAGAATTATCGCAGGAAGTTTGGCGGCACGACTATCCAAAGTGCGCAATACCCCGCCATGCAAGGAAAAACCCGGCCGATTTGATCGTGTTAGCGAAGTCTGGATGATTACTCTGAGACACAATCGCCTGGTTTCCATCACAGTCGAAGGTGATCGATCCAGATACCGTAATCTGTCCAACACATCCGAAATAATTTTTAACACTTAATTTATCATTGTAACGTGCGTTATCATAATGATAAATAGTAACTATCTCTTTTTGTTCCCTTCTTTATTACCCCTGGATTCAAATTTTCCCAGGTTCGCTCTTCTGATGGAATGCTGTCAGAAAAATAATACTCGGGCGCCATCGGGTCGCCTATTAACGGAGTGGGTCACTTGAAATTGGTTGTGGGGAATGAAATATAAAAATCCCTTGTTCTATCACGCTATGGGTCACCGGATTCTCTCCCTGTCGAGGTGAATTTAAACCTCATGGATGTTGATAATTACACCAGAGGTACATTCAAATGGTATCGAAAAAAACAGATTCCGTTTACTTCCAAAGAATTGTTGATTCATTGGACATTTCAAAAACGTTACTGATCATATTCAAGGATAGGATTCACATTCGGTTGTCTTTGACCCATTATATTTACAAAGTGAAATCGCTTGTCCTGTGGATAATTAGCGTCTTGGGTGCTAATACCCAATCCATTTTTCATCTGAATTAGACCCTTAGAGAGATATTCAAATCTTTCTTCGCGGTTTAAATTGGCACTCATGTTATCTAAACCCGTTGTTCCAGATTTTGTAAACTCAAGGAGTAGGGCATCATCGGATTTGAAATTCGGAATAGTGACAGTCAAATTATTGTTACCCTCCACTTTATAAGATTTAGCAGATAATAATTTCATCTCTATTAATTCATTATCACCACTAGAAGGAATTTGCATCATTTTGATAAACACATTTTCGCCATTAAGAATGTTGGGTGCACTTTTGAGACCTGTTAACTTCATTTCCACATTATTTTCGCCCGAAGTAAAACGGCCAAGTAACAAACTGGCTGTATTGCGCTCCTTATCATAACTTGCCATGCCATCGACTGAAGCACTGGGTTTAACGTCAACCATACGCCCCGCTATCGCAGCGTAGCCCTTATAAGTCCACCAGGCTGATTTTGGCTTGTAGTTATCTGTTAAGATATTGGCCATCTTACCCTTGCCGCGCCAATAGGCTTTTCCTGCCCATTGAATATCAGAACGTTCAATTTGAGCAAAATAAGAGATTATTTTTCCTGGGATTAAATCTTCGTTTTGTCGCATCATCTCCCCTGAACGAAATTTTGGAATAGGAATTCCTTCACTTTTCATAAAAGATTTCATTTCCTCAACATGGTTTACAATCTGTCTGCTTTTACTTTGATCAAACTCATGCCAATCAAGAATATCTGGAACAATGTTATTGGCTTTACAAAATTTCAAAAAATCTTTTAAATATCCCGCATTATATTTTGAAATACTTGGCCCACTAATCGGAAGGTCCTTGTCTAAGGTTCTGATATGCTGATAAGTCTTTTTGTATGTTTCAAAAAAATTCTCTTTAGAGGATTTCCAGAATTCACCAATATCAGGTTCGTTCCATACATCAAGGTGAATGTTAACTTGGTTTCGGTGGGCTTTGGCTTCATTGACAACGTTAGTAATATTGGATTTTAAGCTGTTCCAATCGTTCTCAGTACCATATTTTCCTGTCACGAGAATAACAGTTGTTCCATTTCGCTTTGCCCTATCCCAGGTTTTACTTTCTCCAGTACGCCTTACACAGCGTGGCTTAATTTCATCAATATATTTGTCTGGGATAGCATTTTCCCAGCCACCGTGAAAACCACTTGCCTTTCGGAGTGCAGGGCCTTGATCAGATGCGAAGTCAACTTGAATAGTTTCTGCTGAGTAGAGATGACCAAATCCGAATATTGTCAAAATGGTCAAGATCATTGCTATTTTTAGGCTCATTACGGTCCTCCAGTTTACGTATGCTTTATATCATAAGCCCAAAAGGATCTAGGCAATTCAATAAAAGGGTTTAAATAAAATTGAAAGTATGCATATAATTCATTATGAAAAAGCCCTCACAAATTTTTAAAAATTGGTTAGAATCGCAAATTTCTACAAGTGAACCAGGGAATTTTCTACCCACCGATGTTCAAATCGCTGAAAAATTCGGTATTTCAATTAGCACCGTTGCAAGGCTATACAAACCATATACTGATAATAATCAATTGCTTCGAATTCCTGGCAAAGGTACTTGTTTACCAAAAATTAACATTGGCAAGCCTGAATTACAGTCGACTAAAAGTGCCTTGGATAACATCGTGTCTTTTTTGAAAGGTGAGATTTACCGGGGGAATTTGAAATCAGGTGAGGCCTTACCGCTTAGGAAACATATTTGTTTACAATTTAGAGTCACTGCATATACAGTTTCCCAGGCTTATCAACTTTTAGAGACCGACCATTTAATCTTTAAATTTGGACAACGCTATTGGGTTGGAGATTTTAAAAAATTAATTTCAAATCCACATCGAACGGAAATTATTTTTTTTATTGGTCCAAATGTGGATCTTGTATATCTCTATCAATACCAAGAAAATCATGAAATTTTCAGACGAATGGATTTGGTGCTACACCAAGCAGGTTACAGAATACGCTTTGTTCCCTTTACTGAATTAAAGGAATATGTGAGGAGAACTCTTCGCGCATCCACAATTCCCAAGGGGCTCTTTTTTGTTAACCTGATTCAGACTGAACATAATAGAATGGTAAAACTATGCCATTCATTGTTAAAAGGAAAAACACCGGTTTGTATACTCGAGTGGGGAACAAAATCGAAAGTAATTGATAGTCGAGTGCAGGAGCTGAAACCAGGCTCCTTAGCTACTTCAATTGCCAGAGAGACAGCCAAATTTATTGTTAACAAGGGCTTTAAGAGTGCTGTAGTATTTTATAACGCAGAGAAAAGAGGGTCCAGAGATTTTTTTAATGTCTTACGGCTGTACCCTGAACTGAAAAATGTTACTAATGATTTTGACTTTACAATCAGTCTTGGAGAATCCTCTCGCTTTCATAATAAGCAAACACTTAAAAAATGGATGTTTTCATTAGATCGACCTGAATCTTACGCCCAAGCCTTGTTAAATAAATTCGGATACATTGCTCTTGAAGAGTTATTCGATGCCATCAGCTCCAGCCACTCCTTAGTGGAAGAGTTTAAAAAATATCTTAAAAAAGAGATCTGGATTTTTGATGAGGATCAAATGGCAGCCAAGGCTTTAAGTTGGTGTGGTCAAAATAAAGTGCGCGTACCCAAACAACTGTCGATTCTGAGTTTACAAAATAAACCAGAAAACTTTCACCTTGGGTTAACCTCCTGTGTACCAGACTGGGACAGCATTGGCTACACTATGGCTCATGCTCTGATTGGAGATATCAAAGTGGAAAAAACCAGTAAGGGATACATTCGCTGTAAATCCATCATACTGGAAAGACAAACGACGCCATAGAGAGCGTCGAATCCCAAATTCACAGAAGAAGGAAATGGAAATAAGCTTCCACGAACTGTTTATCTGTTATATCAAAGGCGATGTATACAAATGGCGGATTTCTTTCCTCAACCAATCCATTTCACAGTGCCTCTGTCCACCACCACGGGACTGGCGAAAATGGTTTTAGACTTCTTGACTCGAACTGTTCCGTCATCGATTAGAATATGTATTGCTTTGGAACCTAGGGAGGAGAACCCCGGATCCACTGTATCGATAAAATGAATGGAAGAGTGAAATGAATTGTCATAAGAGATGACCGAAATGTCATGTGGAACTCGAAGATTCAATTGCTGTATTGCCCCTCTTAAAATCCCTGCCGTTTCATCATGAGGGTGAATAATAACAGTGGGGAAGTTCGAACCGGATTGATGGATGCTGAACAGTATGTTTAGTGACCACAAAAGTGTATCAGCTCGTGCATCCTTGGTCATTTTCTTTTCCTTCGCGATTCTGCCCATGATATAGGCCAGTATAGTCCCTCCGGTTCTCCCTTTCCACCAACGTTGTTCAAAGTGTTTTAATACGGATTTTCCACCCTGTTTCCTGACGAGCAACCTATCCTCGGTCATTGCGACATACTTCCCATTTCGACGCAGCAGGTCATTAAGGGCTTTGATTAGAATTGACCTGTACGGTTTTGTAAAGTGTTCTATGGTGATCTGCTCTCCCTCAATCCAATGAATGTGGGGAGCTGATTTTGGACGTGCATTTTTTAGGATTTGTTTTCTGGCGATCCACCAGTCCTGTTCACCCTCGCCGAGAAAAATGGTTTGATGCCCTCTATTTGTAACATACTCTAAGGCAGCATTGGAAAATCGTATTTCTTCATGGCTTAGCTTAATAAGTCCAAGCGATTTGATTTGGTTGCAAAGATTGGGCCCCAGGCTTTCATCAGACATTCCGTATCGATTAAACCAGAGTATAGGCTTGTTTACGGTACGCAGGCCATGTAACCATTCGCCCATTTTCGTTTCATCACGGCTTGAATGCATATATACAATCCCAAGGATTTGCCTCTGATTTTCTTGGCAAAATCTTAAGGTGGCTTCGACGCCATTGAGAGTTGCGGACATCTCATCAGAATATTTTGGATTTTCCAAAGCGGGGGCAATTCGAATGTTATATCGAATACACAACTCACTGATAGTGCGGGCAAAGGGTCCAATTCTTGAGTCAGACAAACAATGGAACCAGTGGTTGATGCTTTCAGTAACCAGAACAACTATGCGGGGTCCCATTGAGCCGCTGGAGGAATGGAATTTCCGACCCGTTTGAAAATAACGCCCCTCCTTGTGTATCAACCCTTCAGACAATAGTTGTGCACAAACTTTTGCAATGGTGTGTTCTGATACATGAAACTCTCTGGCCAACCAGGATTGCTTGGGCAGTTGCGAACCCCAGGACCAATAGCCCGAGTGGATTTTTTCGGAGAGGTCCGAATAAACGGCATCCACAGCATCCATTTTCGGCAAGCTGTTTGAGACAGGGTCTTCATATCCATTTATTTGGTATTTGCGACCCAGTCCTCTGGTTAATAAGCCCTCCTCCTCGAGGGCTTGGAAAGTGAGGCTGGCTGTATCAGGAGAAATCCCCAGGTCTGTGGCCCATTGCCCAATTCCGGGGAGCCTGGGAATGCAGCCCGCTTGCTCAGCATCCTTCTGGAGCTGTTGCAGAAGGCCCCGAAGTTGGTTAACGGACCGGCTAAGAACTGGAGATTTACGAGTTTTAAAAACCATGAACCCGGAATATAAGCAATGAAGCATCTAGAACGTCGTGAATATTCTCCCAAGCTTTCCATTTTAGAGATTCATTGAGCTGCATAAAAAAGCGGTAACAGGGGGCATCCATGATTCAGCACAAACGGGGATTTTGTTACGCGAACTTTATTTTGCTGCTTGGTTTATTTTTTATTGGATCTGCCTCAGCAAAGCTGGCGGAGCAAGCGACGACTGTTAAGTCTGGATTGGCTGTTGTGCTTGGCTCTACAA
The DNA here is from genome assembly GCA_038315885.1 of Fibrobacteria bacterium. Lineage (GTDB taxonomy): Bacteria > Fibrobacterota > Fibrobacteria > UBA11236 > JBBQAD01 > JBBQAD01. The sequence continues at coordinate 10,242 of JBBQAD010000012.1, forward strand.
ATGCTGATGCTGCCCTGCAGCTATCCCAAAACAAAAACCTGTTGATTCATGTACTCGTTCAAGATGAGGCCTATCTAAATGCTGTGCGCAAGGATTTAGCAGAGGGCGCGATCTACGGTTTGGTTAGCGCCGAACACCCAGTCAACTGGGCAGAGCTCCCCTATTCATCAAAAATGGCCAACCTTGTTATTGTAGAAAATCTGGATATCCTAAAATCTAAAGGTTTAACACTCGATGAGATTACCCGTATTCTGGTTCCAGGCGGACTGTTAACAATAGGGAATGCATCAGTGAACGTATCAGGGAGCGTAGCAGACGCAGTAACTCTTGCAAAGGTCAGTGCAACTCTTTCCAGTGTTTCTAATAATGCCGATTGGAGTGTATTACAGAAGGCGGCTGCAGAAGGTACCGATGACTGGACCCATTGGAATCATGGTGCCGATGGAAACGCTCTTTCGAATGATACCAAGGTTGGCCCTCCTACTCACCTTAAATGGTCCAGCGGCAACGAAACGATCATGGATAAATCCGGGACTTGGCCGGGATGGCGTATCTCAAATGGGGTTGCCATGTATTTCCATATTGACAGCCGAACTGAAGCGGGTAGAGATAAAGTCACCATGACAGCGAGGGATGCAAACAATGGAACCAAATTGTGGTCTCGGAGTGATGTTCACACAAGAGGAGGAAAAAGAGGGAATAACATTCCCTTCAGTGCTGATGATAAATATCTGTATACCATACCTGACTATGGGGAAGCGACTGTTGTCATCGATATCAAAACCGGAGTCACGGTACGCACTCTGACAGCTGCTAAACCAAAAGCCGTTAGCAACAGCCTGGCTTATGAATTGTTAGCGGTTGATGGAAAACTGGTGCAAATTTCCGGCACTCAAATTCATGTAATCAACCCCAATACTGGAGAGGTGCTCTGGTCAAAGGAGGCTGGGGAAGGTGCCATGTTCTTTAGAGGCATTGCTTCTGTAAAAGAGAACAAGGTCTTTACAATTCTCAGCAAAGACATAAATACCAATCCTGGTCGATGGCCCACGACGCATCACCACGAAGAAATTGTGGCTTACAATTTACAGACCGGAGCGAAGGAATGGTCAAATAGCAGCCTGAAAACCTATGAGCTTGGCCAGCTGATTTATTACAACGGCACCCTTGGCCTGTTTGGCAGCAAAGCGATCATTGGAGGCGACAGAGGGTTCATCGCAATGATGAATCCAGCCAATGGAGACGTTTATTGGAAAAATCAATATGGTGACATCGAAACAAAAGTTCCCTGGCATGACTCCAAAATGGGTGGTCTAAGTATGGCCATGCGAGGCGATCAAGCTATCGTTAACTATGGACCAAATGTTATTTTCTGGGATATCAAAAACGGCGGATACAAATTCTGGCGCGCAGACATTAACAAAACCGGTGAAGATGGCACGAAAAAAGTTTACGGGCTGCATGCCTGTGTCAAGGGTGTGTTAACAACAAATTACACGACTACCGGTCTTGGCATCTGGATTGATAAATCCATGAACTATGATTTTCTGCCGCTTCGTCGTGCTGGCTGTGCTGAGCCAGGTTTTCCAGCCAATGGGATGATTTACTATTCTCCAGCGACTTGTGGATGTATACCGGAGATGAACGGTGGCAAAGGTTTTGTGGCTTTAGGACAGGAAGGCACTCGAGTCTTTCCCGATGATCGCCTTCGGATGGTTCCTACAGAAACCAAAGAATGGAAAATCTCTGGTGGCGTAACATCCCTATCCCTTAAAGCCCGTCCCAAGGTAAGTGCTCAATCACTTAGTGGCAGCACCATTCTTTCCGATTGGCCAGAATTTCAGACGTCAGCTCCAATGGCTAAAATATCCACCAGCAATGAAGTCAGCTCAGAGGGTTTTACCGTTAAAACAACCGGAAGCTTCTTGGGTGTCGATATTTACGAAAATGGAAACCTTCAGACTCAATTGTTTACTGGAGGACGAGTCACTGCGAAACCTGTGATCCGAAATGGTCTGGCTTATGTAGGTGCTGCTGATGGATATCTTTATGCATACGACCTGAAAAACAAAGAGACAAAATGGAAGTTGATGATTGCTCCTTATGATCAACGTGTTATGATCAGCTCGCAGCTTGAATCACATTGGCCTGTCACAGAAGTCAAAATGGATGGGGATGAGCTTTCTGTAAAAGCCGGTCGTCACCATGCCTTGGCCGGTGGAGTGTTCTACTACGGTGTTAACCCTGAGAGCGGAGAGATCCTTTGGAAGAAACGTTCTATGCTGGCAGAAGAAGGAGTTTACTCAAATATTGAACGCGGCCTCATTATGAAAGAACAAGTGGCGTTAAATCAGTTGCCTGAAATTGCCATAGATGGTGGGGCGCTCAGCAACCGTGAGGTTGAGCCTGTGCTGCACTACGATGGCGGAATGATTACACTATCGATTGCCCCAGGGTCACCTGTTGAGTATGAGATATCCGTGATCTCTGTCAATGGCGAACTCATGCTGGGTAAGAAGGGTCAGTTCTCTCAGTCCATCGAGATTCCAACCCGTCGCCTGGGTATGGGCAAATACTTCGTTGTGGCGAAAGTTTCTGGCAAGCAGGTTAAAAAGACCCTGTCTTTACAGAACCATCGTATGAACCCTTATATTCGATGAAACCGAGGGAATGTATTCAGATTCTTGCACCCGGTCTAAATCAATTTATTAAACAGGCAGCACAGTCCCCTTATCGGCAACATCAGGTTTGGCTGTAATATGCCCGGTTCGATTGTGAGGAGTGTGGAAGGGACTTAGAAGGAAATGCATGGCTTGGTGACCCAGGTAATCAAAAGCTGGGTCGACGAATGTAATACCTTGAAGGGGATGTTGAAGTAGTTGTCAAATAGGGTGGCTTCTCTTTTTCTTAGCGGGTTTTTGTAATTCGGATCAGGCTTGGTGAGTTGCTTACTCACATTTATGATGAACAGTACTGATACACAATATGACTGCTAGAACCGACTGAGTATATCATGCTCCAAAATGGGTAGGCAAGCCACTGCCCCCGACTTTGCCAACAACGAGACTTTCAAGATAAAGGGCAGCACTCCAGGGACCCTGGGTCGATACAACATGTTGTATTCCCTTCGAATTCTGACTTCTAAGCGTTGAGTGTTTAACCCAGCCTTGCACTTGATGCTGCACAAGCCAGGGTGAGGTGTCGCCTGCATAGCAATACCGGATATTCCCACTGCTGTTGTTGTTCCAGGCAATCACAAGATGCTCATCGGCTTTGCAGGTAATCAGATGAATTCCAGAATCGGTAAATAGTTCAGAAAGGCAGCGTAGAACCGAAGGGGGTACACAGAATCCAAGAGGGGTCAGCATTTTTTCGGGAGAAAGCTTATCTCTCAAGCTAAACTCGACATGGGTTTTTAAGGCATAAGCAATGCGGAAATTTGGCAGCCACTTCATGCATTTTTCGAATGTTCGGTTCCGCTTTGAAATCAACTCGTGCTTCGAACTAATTATCACTTTTTGACTGTCACCAACATTGCATTCGGGCAATGTCAGTGTTACTGTTTCATTGAACTCTTGATATTCTATTTCAATCTGATGCGCGGTAGAAGCTGTTTCCTTCCCATTGCAGAAAAGCTTCAGTGAATCGAGTTGGCTCACTCCATGGATAAGCAGTTTGAACTTACGTTTTTCTGGCAAGACACTGAGATCACCCTTCGCCGCATCAATTTGGATACTTAATTCATTTTTATTAAGAGATTGCGATAGCTTTGTAAAAGTACTTCTGCCCTGCCTAAAGTCCTGGCCCTCGCCTTCATCATCATACAGAGTAAACTCACCATTTTCACCCGCATAAATATGCAAAGTCAATGTATCAGAGGTATTCAGTCCACCCCAACCAGTTTTGGGGCTCATTGGAACAATAGAACCTGCTTTGACAAAGACAGGCATGCTTTCCATGTTACAGTAGTCTACATGCCAGCGATTCCCAGCAATAGACTCCCCGGTAAAAAAGTGAATCCAATTGCCTTCAGGTAGCCACACGACCTGCCGGGATAACTTTGTATCTAAATCCGTCGGAGTTGTAATCGGTGCTACAATCATGGAGTCACCCAGTACATATTGACCGGGGCAATTGTATGCAGCCTCCTCATCGGGGTAGTCAAAATACATGGGCTTTAATAAGGGTTCACCCGTAGCATAACTTTGGAAGGCCAGTGTATATAACCAGGGGATCAGTGCATGACGTAGCTGTAGAAAGTCGCGGCCGATTTCTAGGGAGTCTTTTCCTTTGACCCAGGGCTCACGACCTCGGAACTGCCCTTTGGATGAGTGAAGGCGAGATACAGGTGAAAAGATACCGAATTGAACCCAGCGGATATAGAGGTCGGGATCTTCAACCCCCTGGAAGTGGCCACCAATGTCATGACTCCACCAGTAACATCCTGCATTAGAAGCGGTTGCCGTACAATAGGGCTGAAAGTTCAACGATTCCCAGCTGACGACTGTATCACCAGAAAATTGAATGGCGTATCGCTGTCCTCCATAACCAGCCCAACGGGAAAACTGTAATGGTCGGCGGTTTTGGTTTCTACCAAGATCTTGATAATGAAAATGATTTAGCATCCACAGAGGATCAAGATTCTTGATTTTGGTTTTTTTCCCTTGTTGCCAATCCATCCACCAAAGATCGATACCCATCTCTTCTAGCGGATGATGAAGGAAACGGAAATAAGCTTCCACGAACTGTTTATCTGTTATATCAAAGGCAATGGGCTCAAGAGATTTAGCATCCTTTCCTATCAAATCACAAAAGTCTTTATAGGCTTCTTCTTGTGGCCATACGCCCTCATGGGGATGAAGGTTTAAAGAGACTCGTAAACCAAGTTCTTTTCTGAATTTATCCAGCATGACCTGAACATCAGGAAATAATTCTTCGTTCCAGGTGTATCCTGTCCAGCCTCGACGACCCGATTCTGTAACAATAGTATGCCAGTCCATATCAATGACACAGGTAGAGAGTGGAATTTCCTGTGCTTTAAATTCTTCAATTACACCAGTTAGTTCAGACTGTGTGTATTCATGATAACGGCTCCACCAGTTACCTAAGACCCAGCGAGGCGGCATGCTTGATGGCCCACTTAGTCTGAAAAAATCCTGGAGACATTTTCTGTAATTGGTTCCATAATATAAAAAATAGATATCAATTTCATTTGAACTGCGTTCTGTGACCCAACCTTTTTCATCAAATACTGGCTGTTTTGAATCCTCTACAAGCGTCCACCCATCTCGTGTTATCAGACCTTTTTCTAGGAGTACGGGTCCATTCTTATCATCTAGCGTGCGAAATGTTCCTCCTAAATTGCGAGCTGCAACCTGTCCCATTTGCCAGAGGGCTTGTCCCTCAAGAGTTTCAATCTTAAAATCCGGATATCCCATTTCATTAAGACCCGGCTTATAGGTAAGTGATAACATTGCCGTTTTAATTGTGAATCCATCACCCTTGCCTGCAATTTTCTCGCAGACTTTTGTATTTGGAATGCGATTCCAAATAGCCAGACTGGCAGCATCGACAAAGGACTCTGTAGGGTCAATTTCAATCCTGAAAACAGTATCAGCCAGTACCGAGACGCGGATGCCAGCTGAATGAAAAATATGCGAAGCAGGAGTTTTCGCCGCTGTTTGGTCTACGCACAAATGCTCAAGTGAATAGGACATCGCTTTTCCATTTCTTAAAAATCACAACAATCTTTAATTGTTAAAGGTAAAAAAAGCTCAACAATCCGCAATTTCCACACTTGACAACTTTATCGCAATCGGCAAACACATCGTCATGAGTATTACAGTCAGTTGAATCTCTTAGGTCTCGCAATGAAGGAAGAAAGCCTCCTTCGAATCGGACTAAAGCGAGTTTCAATTTGAACAATTAATACAAAGAACAGCAAAATACACTCATTTCCGAGGTGCTTTGGGTGTTTAGGCCCTTATATTCCAAAAGCTGTACCTATAATGCAGACTGTTAGAACCAGAAGAGGGCGAATATGCTGTTGATACACGATAACGATACAAATGGCTTAGGCATCAAAATTAATTGGTCGGTGCCAATAGTTCTTGCTGTTCTTTTCCTGTTGCCCGGTAGGCTGCTGAGTCAACAGATGAGCGGTGAACAGATTCGCTCTGCTGTCGGTGTGGATGCCGGCTTATACATTCATCTTGGCAGTGGAGACGGGTCAACAACGATTGGCCTCAGCGACGGAAAACGCATTCTGGTCCATGGGCTTGCAAAAACCAATGAGGACCTAGAGTTATCGAGGATAGCGATTGATAAAGCCGGGCTAGATGGAATGGTATCGGTTGAGCGAGCAGTCTCTTGGAATCCGCTTCCATATGCACAAAATATCGCGAATGTCATTGTTGCGGATCTCGATGCTCTGGGTAGTTTGGCTCCTCCTGAGAGCGAGTTGCTTCGCGTGGTCGCTCCTTTTGGAGTTCTGTATACCAAGCAGAATGGTTCTTGGAAAAAAGTGAATGTCCCTTTGACCCCTGGCATGGCCGAGTGGACACATTATGAAGCGGGCCCTGAAGGCAATCCTTATACCCCTGATACCCATGTCGATGCGTCGCTCTCATTACAGTGGATAGGGG
>JBBQAD010000032.1:0-12888 GCA_038315885.1 Fibrobacteria bacterium
CGTTTTACCTGCTGAAACTGCTTTATAACTGGCTTCTTTTTCCTTACCGCCTGCAAATCCCGAAACAACCGAGCTGACACCCTTTAACTTTTCAAAGGGGGCCTCCATACACCAAAAACAGCCTCCAGCAAAAACGGCCTGTCCGGTTTGAGTGGGCGCAGCAAAACCTGGCTTGAATGGGCCTAACAAAATCAGCAGCAGTACTAAAAAGAAAAGCCCCGTTCGCCCCGAAATAAAAGCTTGTAAGGGAGGCCACTTTGCAATTGATTTCATTTTAAACTCCTTACTTTGAGGATAGGTACTCTCCAGATCGTGATTGTTACAGAATCTTTATCAGGCCTTATGTCACATCTTTGTCATGGATTAGCAAAATCGGATAAAAGGCTTTAAAATAGGGCTTTTACCCTTTCTTCCGCATTCATAAAAAGGGTATAATCAGCCCAGCACCATGAGTTTTCGAGTCTTATCCAATGTTGCACTGCCGGAACTGGAAGGTTTCGTTGTACATAGTTATGCGGACTATCCCAGTACGTCTGGTTTGGTAATAGCCCCTGAATTGGATAGACGAACTTTAAGTGAAATACTTGCAAAGATTCCTTCTCAGGAAAAACCCGATCTCTTTGTATTCAAAACACCTGAATATTTGCCGCTCCCCGATGACATAGAGTCCTTCGACGGCCCCAAAGTGTTACTGATTACAGATTGGAACGTATGTTTACGTTTCTTGCCTGATATTTGCCCTCTTTTCGATTTTTGCTTCACTGATTTTTTAGGGGTTGAGGTTTTGCGTAAGGCGGGAATCAACAATGTGTTTCACATGCCCCTCTTTGGTTTTGATCCTTCGCGCTTTTTTGATATGGGTCTGGACCGTGATCTAGACATCTCATTTTGTGGAAACTTCAACCCATCGTTACAGGTCGAACGCAATCGCCTAGTGTATCGTCTGTCAAAATTAGCTCAGGATTGCAGTTTGTTTATTGGCAATGTTTTCGATAAAGAATATGTGGAAGTGTTAAACCGCAGCAAACTGGTCTTCAACTATGCCATTCGCAAAGAGGCCAATATGCGGGTCTACGAGGCGATGGCCTGTGGAGCAGTCGTGCTGGTCGAATCGGGTAATTTGGAAGTTCCCCTATTGTTTAATGAAGGGGAACATTACCTGTGTTACGATCCAAATCACTTGGAGCGCGATATCCAGTATTTTCTGACTCAGCCTGAATTACTACAGAGAATTGCAATGGCGGCCCGCAGTGAAGTAATGAAACACACTTTGGCGCGACAGATGCAGCTAGTCTATGAAAGCGTGCTTGACCTGCCTCGTAGGGCGGGTATAAGCACGGTGAAAGCACTCAAGTCAGAGCAGGCCGAGAGAAGTTTGATCAAACTGCGAATACTAGGCCGTGGATATACATTAGCCGATGCCTTTGAAGAAACCAGGATTAAATCCCATCAGCATCCCGAACTGATTTGGGAAGTGATGCCAGCCCTTTTATTGGATGCCATGACGGTGAATGCCTCCATGGGGGAGGATTGTTCCAACTTTTACACCGTACTGTGCAACAGTTTTAAAGATGTAAACATTCCCGTTTATATCCGATATTATCATGCTTTACGAGCCGATATCATTTTGGAGCGGTGGGACTCTGCCTTGGTGCATGCCGCTTTGGCTTTAGAGAGACTTGATGATTGGTTTGGTCAACCCGAATCGAAAACCAATGATCCCGGTTACACTTACTTCTATACTCCCATCGGATTGGGGCGAAGTTTTAATACTGATTTGAATATTGCCCGTTCACAGGATATGCAGAGCGGAAATTTTCTGGCCTTTAAGCATCTGTTTCGATCGAATATTTTGCAGTTCAAAGCGCGGGCCCATTTGGCCAAGGGAGATTGGCAGGAATGCGTCTTAGCTGCCGAGGCCATTGGAGCGAATAGTTACACTTCATTATCGGTGCCTGGTATCATGGTGCATGCCTACATCGCCGGAGTTGAGGTTGAAGGTCTTAAAATTATGGCCAAGGAATGGGTAGCCAGCAATCCCATGGATATTCAGGTATGGGAAAAATTGATGGATGGCTTTTACCGTTGCGGCTGTTTGGATGAGTTGATGGCACTTTTTGATGAGATTGTAAGGCTCGATCAAGCCTTTAGCTTCTCTGAAGACTGGCGGCAACGTTTCTTAGGACTGATGGACAAATACCGGCAAAAGATCATGCCGCCTTCGACTTCTTCAGTTGTAACACGTTAGCCTAAGAGAAGGGCGGGACACTCTATATATTGGTGAACTCGTTTTCGCATACCTTCCAAGGTTTCTGGATTACAGGGACAGAGTGTGTCCAAATTGATAGACTACTATACTGATTCTAACCATTTAGTCATCTAATTTGTCCTGGCCAAGTCATTGGGTAGGCTATACTGCATATTCTAATCCTGATTATAAAACCAACGCTTGCCACCGAAACTTAAGGAAAATGGGAACACGAAATGGCCATCACAAAAAAAATAATCTCGGACCTTCGGTTAGCGTTAATGAGCAGAGGATATTTGGCTACTAGCCTTTTTCTCTTCTTTGCTCTAATAAGCAATGTAAATGCAATTAAGATATTTGATGGGAAACCAAAAATCATATTCCATGGTAACGGGCAATCCTGGAAGATTAATAAGGCGCTTGATGAAAAGGCCCTCGATTTAGCCGGGATCGATCAAGCTTTCAGGCAAAGATAACCCTGGACAGAACAAAATTGGACGGAAGGGTAAAAAATTTGGATTTCGCGGTGCGATTTCTGTTACTTGGTTTTCGTTATGGTCATGAGGTGGCAACTTTTAAATTTGGTGATACTACGAAATTCAATGGTGATGTAGTCAATAAAACCGTGACAATACCGGATTCTGCCAGCGTCGAACTGTACCCCTCACCAGGCAAGAATTTTTATCCTGTAATGTGTGATAGCTTTTATCTATTTGCCTATACAGGTACTCTAGAAAATGGTTCCATGTCAGAATGGACCACATCCCAATTAGTCGGGCCTTATAAATTCCAAAACTCTGCTTCCGGAGTTTCAAAAAATCAGATACTTATTCGTAAGCGCTTGAAACACGAGTTTCCCCCTCAAGAATTAATAAGGAGCAATTCTTATATAGACAATTTACTGGGCAGAAAAGTATATCACTCTTCAAATTTTCAAATGAAGGCGACCGAAAGCTCCGTAATTAAGATTAGACTACTAGATTACTTATCGCATTTAAGCCTTTAATATTGGGTGTTTCCATTCCCTTTGTCCCTATTGTAAAGGTCGTATGGAACTCCGAATCAAGCCTCACTTTGAGTTTTTGACGTTTTCCAGGTTTTGATTCCAGTTTTCGAAGAAAGCGACTATTATGCAAAACAAGAAATTTGCCCTGTTTTTAATGTTTTTTTCGGCCTACGTAGTGTTCCTTCAAGCTTCAGAACCCATTTCTATCTCATCATTGCTATCTCAAAATCCCACCCGTCAAGGATTGGCTGTTGTCGTCGGGGATGACGCCGAAGAGCTCTCTACAGGACTTGCAGAGACAGGCACACTGCTTGTGCATCAGTTGGTGAACAACTCACAGGTTTTGGCTAAAATCCAGCAAGTATTTCTTGATCGGGGCATTTATGGGCTTGCCAGTGGCCAAGAACAAAGACAGTGGAACACACTACCTTATTCTGGTGAAATGGCAAACATCATGGTCATTCAAGATTTGCCGACACTTATGAAAAATGGACTGTCTCTTAAAGAAATCAGGCGTGTTCTCATTCCCAAGGCAAGCGCGAGCTTTGTTTCGGGAACTTCTGGAAATGTAAGTCTAAGCCAGTTAAAACAGATGCTGCAGCAAGAAGGACTCGATCCAAATGAAGCCCAGCTTAGCACTAGTGGAACAGTCACACTCCAAAAAGCCGCTGCCGAAAATACCGGAGAATGGACACACCATGATATTGGGCCCGAGGGAAACGCATTGTCTCCTGATCAGGTTGTGGCCCCACCTACGCATTTGAAGTGGCTTAGCGGAAATGAAGCAGTGCCAGATAAGAGCGGTCCCTGGCCGGGTATTCGTCTGGTGAACGGTGTGATGGTCTACTTCCATCAGTTTGCGGTTACCAATCCAACCATTATCGCTGCCAGGGATGCCTACAATGGAACTCTTCTGTGGTCGAACGACAAAGTTTTTCCACAAAAGCCGGGTGGACGCGTCGATGAGCGAACATTAACCGTCGATGACAACTATATCTATATGACAGAGTCCATAAAAGGCCCCATGCTGGCGATTGGCCTTCGGGATGGGCAAGTCAAGCACCGCTTTGAGGACGTACCCTTTGAGGGCCTGGCAGCGAATAACCATCTAGTCGTTCGGCCTTTGGTGGTCGATGGCAAGCTGCTACTGTTTGTTGGTAACAAAATTGTTGCCAAGAGTAACAAAACCTTCGAAACACTTTGGACCGCAACTGCACCCGATGGTCACCTGTATCTGCAAGGGAGCGCATCAAGCGAATCTGGTCATGTGTATGCAATTATTGGTGACGTTTCTAAAGCCTCAAGGTGGCCATTTGTGCCTTATAATTTTGGAATCCGGGCTCTTCGTCTAAGCGACGGTAAAGAGGTATGGACCAATACCGAACTTAAGGACAAAAGTTTTGGTCAGCTTGTGTATTACAAGGGAAAACTCGGGGCCTTTGGTTCGCATGCGATTATTGGCGGTGGTGGTTTTTCCCGAGGCCAAGACAATCCTACCATGGCAATGCTCGATGCCAGAACCGGAAAAACTTTCTGGTATAGCGAATACAGCAAAATACCCGATTTAAATCCCCATGAAAAAGCGGTCAATGGATTGCATATGATTATGAGAGACAATGAAGCCATTGTCATGGCCGGTGCAAAACCCACCATTTACGACATTAATACCGGGAATTGGAAAATTTGGCAGGGTCAAACTACCCATATCCAACTTTCCGAAGGCACAAAATTTAACGACGGAGGCGCCTGTGTCAAATCAGCATTGACCGATAAATATATGGTCGTGGGTTTTGGGATTTGGGTAACACGAGATTACAAATACGATTTCAAAGAATTGCGACGGGGAAGTTGTGCCATGCAAGGATATTTGGGATATGGAATGCAATACTTCAACCCGGCCACTTGCAGATGCATCAAAGAGTACAATGACGGAAAAGGTTTCGTAGCCTTTGGTCAATCGGGGAGCAAAATGGTAGTGCCCGATGCCTGGCGCTTTCAAGCTGGAAAACCAGGTGAAAATTATGTCAGACGGGAAGGGAAATCGACGGTTGTAAACACAACTGGCCTGCTGCGAAAAACAACGGCCAGTTTTATGCAGCGCAGCCCCATTGTTGCTGACTGGCCTGAATCGAAAGACCCAGTGGCTCTTCGTAAAGCTTCTGCTGGGTACACAGACAACTTGAGTGGCGTTGAATTTCAATTCGGGGGAAGCCGTCTGGTAACCGAAATCTCCTTAAAGGGAAAACCGATTCGTAGTCTGATAACAGGGGCCAGGGCAGAGGTCACTCCCGCGGTTTACAATAACACAGCTTTTGTGGGGGCTAATGATGGGAATGTATACGCTGTCGATTTAGTTACCGGCGAAACCAAGTGGACCTTTCTAGCGGCTCCCTATGAGAATTTGGTCATGGTCAGCAGTCAGTTGGAGTCTTCTTGGCCAATAACGGATATGAAGATTGAAGACAAGGTGCTAAAAATAAAAGCAGGTCGCTTTGTAACTCTTGCTGGTGGAGAGTTTGAATATGGTTTGAACCCGGACAACGGTTCCATACTTTGGAAAAAGCGATACTTTGAGCCAGGATATACTTCCATCCCAGGCAATAAGAGGGAAAACTATGCCATTTATGAGTCGGTTGACCCAGGTCAGGCTATAGCTTTTGGCCAGGAGCTAGAGTCACAAAAGAATATCCATTTCAGCACTAATTATGACATTCAAGTTCGAGCCACTGGACAGAACCTGGATGTGGATTTTGGCAAAGGCAGCTTAGTGAAGGCTGAGATAAGGATTGTGAACATTAAAGGACGAACACTGATGCGAGACAACGGTGTATACAATCAGAGATTGACCCTGCCTCTGCAAAAATTCCCTCCCGGTCAATATGTTTTTACGGTCAAAGCCGGTCAAAAGGTTATTTCAAAAAATTTCAGTGTAAAGCCAGAATAAGAGTTTTCCATATGTACAATTCCTCATCGTTTTTTCACTTTTCTTTCAAATTATTTGGTCTACTTACCTTTATTTTATTCTTTGATGGACACGCAAATGGTGCGAACAATTGGGCAAGCAAAATTGCACCGGTTAAAGTTATTTCACCAAATGGCAGTGAGAAATACAAACAAGGAGATACTTTAAAAATCAAATGGGAAGCTGACCCAGAAAAAGTGAACTTAATCGAAATCTTTATTTCACTTGATTCCGGCAACAATTTCTCACAGCTTACCTGGAAAAAGTCAATTCCTCGAGGTGATAAAGAGTGGAATAATTTTTCATGGGCAATTCCTGCAACGATTAACAACAACAACACTGTATCGACCGATTGTTTCATTAGAATTGATGATTATTTAGATCAGAGTTACTTCGATTTATCTGATAAGCCCTTTACTATTAAAACATCTGTTTCAGTAGTGCCGGTAGCAAAGAAAAGAAGGACTGGTAGATTGGATTTAGGTATAAACCAATTTGGCCTGCCCCAACAGTTATATGGAAAAAATGGATTTCAATACCAGATTAATGGTGCCCAGAGCCCCTTCTTGGCGATTGTGCCTTAGGTGTCTAAACAACCAAAACTTTCAAACTTTCTAAGTAATGGATCGTGAGGATACATCAACTCAATTGACAACATGGATGCATTTAGAAAAACGTATGAACCCTATTACCTTTCAAAGGACGCTACACTATGAACCTGTCTAATATCGTTTCTCTCAAGTCCTTTAAATTGTGCGCCCTACTGATAGCACTGTCAGTATGTAACATTTGGTCAATCAAAATTTTGGATGATAACAAAAAGATCATCATTGTAACTCATGATTCCATTAACTATCTCGGTGAACTCAGGCATTGGCTTGATATGTACTATAAGCTACAAGGCAAGAAAAACCCAATTATTTTTATTGATCTCAGTGGACGCTTTTCAGGGATGGATACCAAAGATGGGAAAATAGTTGCCGGTTGGGTGACCCAGTTTAAAGATGTCATCAAGAACGCCAAAGGAGCAGCTGGCGGAGATGTACCCGTGATTGTGTTTTGTCAGTCTGGGATGGGAGTCGCCGACATTTTGGACACAACTGATACGAAGCTCATTGACGGTATGAATCAGGAAATCAAAGATATGTGCGATATCATCAAAGGGTATGGCGCAGATTTGGTATACCCCTCTACACTGCACTATCAATGGACGCATCGTCAATATGCTGAGAATGAAGCCGTGGCAGTGCGCGCCTTTAATAAGAAAAACTACGGATACAGAGCAATCGATGTTGTTACTCCAACAGCCGCAATATTTCCAAGTGGCGAATCGGGTGACAAAAGACACAACAACCCAGAGGGAAGATATGTCTGCACATTCGAATGGATGAAAGAGATTTTTAGAAACGACGGTCTCAGCACACCAGCGTGGATGAATGACTCACTTGCCAGCATCCGGAAAAAATGGAGCAATCTTGGGCAGGTAGTCCGTTATACCGGCCCCGTCGAAGGGCGGTATAAGGTCGGAGATAAAATCAAGGTGACATGGGAAGGCGATTGCAGCAAGCTCGACTGGGAACTGCCTGTGAGGTTGTGGGTTAGTGCAAGGAACATGGATACCTTGCCCCACACGGAGTACGACTCCTTCTATGGCAACGCGCTGCATTTCAGCACTGTTCCTGCCTGCGCATTGGGAGAGTATACCTGGACCGTGGGCGAGGATTGGCTTAAGAAGGCCACAGGGGGTGCTGCCTATGGCTCATACGCCGTGGCGATAGAGGTTAGTGTGACTGCAAGACATTTTCACGGTAACCACGACTATACTGCGATGGGCTCCAACCCCACAACAACTGGGCATATGGGAGCAACATTTAATCCAAATAATGTCATACTCATTTATCCGTCCACGACAAAGATTGATTTGACTCTACCCATATGGGGTTTCTGGGGCAAAAATAAACCGACCATTTCACTCAATAAATCTGAAAATTCGATAACTATGCAAGCAAAAAAGAAAACAATCAGTTTTAGCAATGAGTGGAATTTAATCCTAGGGGTAGAAAGCCCATATTGGGGACACTCTCTCGATATGCGCGGGCGGGAAATCCAAAAAATTTCAACCACTAATGAGTAACAGTGCAATTAACCCCGTCAAAGGCACACATTAGCCTTCAAAGAGTGCAACACATTCAATATGCTGGGTATGGGGAAACATATCTACTGGCTGTATCTCTTTGAGTGTTAACGCGGGTGAAAGCGCCTTTGCATCGCGCTCCAGGCTTTCTGGATTGCAGGATACATAGACCAGGCGGCGAAGCTTGGCATCCTTGAAGGACTGAATAGCCGCACTTTCCAATCCCTTGCGAGGTGGGTCGACCAAGGCAACATCAAAGCCTGCGTGCACTTTTTCGGCAATCAGGCGGCTGGCGTCACCTTGCAAAAACCGAACATTGTTAACCTGATTGTGTTTAGCTGCCGAACGGGCTGACTGAATGGAAGCCGGATTTTCTTCGATTCCCAAGACCTCTTTGCATTTTTCGGCTATCCAGAGAGTAATAGAGCCGAGGCCACAATAGGCTTCAAGAACGCGTGATCCTTCGGGAACCCACTTCGCAGCGGCGTCGTAAAGTTTGGGTGTTTGGTAGGGATTGACTTGAAAAAAACTGGAGAGTTCAATATGAAACGTAAACTTGCCCAATTTTTCTTTGAGAAAGGGTCGCCCCCACCATAACACTTCCCGCTCGCCCAAAACCACGTTGGTTTGACGCATGTTTACATTTTGAACAATACCCACCACCTTGGCCTTGCTGTTTTTATCCAAGTTTTTCGAAACAGTTTCAAGCAGGCTTCGCGAAAGCACCCTGGTTCCCGGCGGGCTTTCAGAATTAGTTATGAGACCGATCAAAATTTCACCTGTGCCCAAGCCTTTTCGCAAAAGAACATGACGCAGAGTACCATTGTCTTTGAGTTCATTGTAAGCGGGAATCCCCTGTTTGCTAGCCCAAGTGCGAATAGCCCAAGCTACCTGGTTTAAATCGGGGTCTTGAATGTGACACTCAAATTGATCGATGACACGATGAGATTCAGTGGCATAACAGCCTAAGCTTACTTTGCCCTGGCTTTGTTTGGTTGTCGGGTTTGTATTGGCAAGTTGGTAGGTTTTGGCAATACCAAAGGGCAGTTGAACCTTATGGCGATAACCCGCTATTGTATCACAGGCTAAAATGGGATGGATCTTTATGGAACTCCAGGCTTTAAAGGTTTCTTCAAGCAAGGCTTGTTTTCGACGTAATTGTAGTGAGTAGGGAGTATTTAAGCTTTGACAGCCTCCACATTCTCCAAAATGTCGGCATTGTAGAATGGAATCAGCCATGGCCTAAGTGTAGCAATGTAGAGTTCAAGTAGGGTAGCTTGTGCAGCCTGGTGTTCGCTCAGCAGGTGAAAAAAAGTAAAGAAGCTTTCTCAAAAAACTTTTAAAAAAAATATTCACTGTATTTATATAAGTGATAAGCACTTAGAAATTTTCAACTCAAATGCGATAAAAACGGTAATACATTCTGCTTTGTACTGACATAATTAATCATATATCTTATTGTGAATGCTCAGAATTTCACTGCTTTCCCGCATTCATGCCTTTAACAAGCGAAGCGATCCTAAGAAAGGTGTATCATGACCGAATCGACCTCATCGGTGTATTTGGCAAGAACCTGGGTCTTTGGACCGAGCTTAAAAAAAGTCGAATCCAGCTTATGCATTCGACCCGTGGAGGCCCTGTTATCGGCTAACAGTGAATGCGAGTTGTTTACGATTACCGGCGGCATCCCACCGGCGACTTCGACCACAATCTGGCGACTCAGCAAGCAAACTTGAAGGTTTCTGAACAATTCTGGGTATTTCAGAGCAAAATTGCTTTAGCATTATTAAATAAAGGCGCCGTCTTAAGCTCATTGAGTTGATCAATAACTAGATCAGGGGATGCCTGTTTTAGGTTATCGACTCAAGAGGGACTAATGTTTCTGTCACAGGATAAAAGCAAGACATTTTGGAAACGGTTTTCCACCCTGGAAAGCGCATTTTTAGGACCGCGCAGCTCAGCACTATTTCGGCAAACTTTGGATTGCGACCAGTTAAAGGCCTCCCTGGATGAATATCTCTTGGAGTATCCTGAACAAAAGTTTCGTCGGCCATGGCTTCTCAGCGCGGTATACCTCTGGCATGACCACTTGGATGCTGCCCATAACATTTCTGAGGATTTGAAAGACAATTTTGGCTCTTGGATTCATGCAATTATGCATCGGCGAGAGCCAGATTTTAGCAATGCGAAGTATTGGTGTAAGCGCTGCGATACTTTTATCCTGGAAAAAGTGGGTACAAATCTACCGATGATAAATGCTAAGGCTTGGACGCCCGTTGTTTTTGTCGATGTGTGCGAACAGCTAAGTGCTTTTGAAGAAAAAATCGTGGAAAATTCTGAAAAATTGGATAAATCAGAGCTCTTAAAGAAGTCGGAAGCGGATGCTTCTTTTGAACTGTGGCAAGAAGCCCGAAGCATCCAAGAACTGGAATTTCAACTGTTGATCGAAGAATTACTCGTTCCCAAAATGGATTGATGAACTGCTAGCCTGCTCGAATGCATTGAAGCAGGAGTATCACAGATGAATTTGATTTTTAGAATGCTGTGGGTAGTGATACGCAGTTTCGTAACACCTAAGCCTGCTGATATGACCCAAATCCACCGGCTACGCTTGAAAGTATTTCCCAACGATTTGGATACCAATTTTCATGTAAACAATGGACGCTATCTGACCCTCCTTGATCTGGGACGCCTGGATTTATTGTTGCGTGCGGGTCTATTTTTCCCCTTTGTCCGCCGGGGATGGAAACCCGTGGTGGCTTCTGTATCACTTCGCTTTAAACGGTCACTCAAAATATTTGAAACATTTGAAATTCAAACACGCTTGGTTTCTTGGGATAAAACCTGGCTTTATTTTGAACAAAAAATGCTGGTTGAAAATAAGCTTGCTTGTCACATATTGATTAAAGGCGTGATACTAGGCCCCAAGGGAAAAATTCCCAGCGAGGTATTGATTAAAATGGCCAAGATCAAATCGAGTGCCGAAGAATTGCCGGAACATTTTTCAAAGTGGTTGGAATCAGAAGAATTATGGAGACGCACAGAACTTCGTCAGGCTTGAATCATATTCAGCTTACCACTGCATTGGTTCTCTAAAGTATGATGAATACTTGGTTTATTCCAACTTTGCAGATGAAATGGCAGCTAAGCGCTCTGGTAAACTGGGATGGGAGTAGTGAAAGGCGCTATACCAAGGGTGGGGGGTCGGGTTGCTTAAATTCTTTACCGATAATTTAAGTAAAGCGGCCTTCATGGTCTCCCGGTCTCGAACGGCCGCTACTGCAAAGGCATCGGCTTCATATTCGTGTTTTCGAGTAGCCGCATTTCGAAAGGGGGCTATCAAGAAACCGAGACTACCCATTAGGGCCATAAAGAGAAAGAGTCCCACATGCAGACTTTGTTGTTCAAAACCAAAGGCCTGATACAAGGGTTTCCATTGCAGCGCCAGACTTAGGAGCCAAAGCCCAAATCCCAGCATGGCCATTTGCCAGAACATCATTTTGTAGATGTGTCCTTTTTTATAATGTCCGATTTCATGCGCCAGTACTGAACGTAACTCAGGGATGCTCAATTGCTGAATGAGTGTATCGAACAGCACGATGCGACGCATTTTTCCAAATCCGGTGAAGTAGGCATTGGAATGTCCGCTGCGCCGACTGCCGTCCATCGAATAGAGGTTGCGGGTTTCAAACTTTAATTGTTTACACAAATCAATTAAGGATTGCTTCAGATCTCCGTCTTCTAATGCCTTAAACTTGTTGAAAAGCGGGGCGATAAGGGTGGGATACAGGATAAGCAGGACAATCTGGAAGGCCGCAATAAAGCCGAAGGCCCATAGCCACCACAGTGAACCGGTATAATTCATAAACCAGAGCAGGGCATAGAGAAAGGGCAGGCCGATGAGCATGCCTAAGAAGAAACCTTTTATTGTATCACTTATGAAAATTTTCCAGGTGATTTTATTAAAGCCAAAACGGCCTTCGATACCGAAGGTTTCATAAATTGAAAATGGCATCCTTAGAATTCCCTGCAACAAAGAGAGTAACACTAAAAAGGCCACCCCTTGGGTCAGCAGTCCATAACCTAATTTTTGTCCAATTTTATTTAGCGAGCCATCCAGCCAGGGCAGTAGGCCAGAAAACAGAATGACTATGGTTAGTAACGAAGAAAATAGCAGGGAAACTTGGTCAAAGCGCAGATGGGCAGAGCTATAAGTCTGGCTTTTTTTGAAAGTTTCTAAGTCCATATTGCCCTCCAAAAACTTGGGAGGCACAGGGTGTTTACGAATATTACGCAAATTAAGCCAATTCAGCCCGGCATGGATAATGCCCTCAATGGCAATGGCGAGGATAAACAGCAAGGCAACTTGTAAAGCATTCATAGAAATTGAAAGCTAGAATTTGCACTTTAACTCTCATGGAAAATCCCATGCAAAAAGATGGTTTTCGACACAAAAGCGGCTTCAGCATATCACTATTTTTTTTCTCCATTCTTTTGTGCACGTTGGGGCTAAAAGTTTTTGTGGCTTGTTCAGCACT
>JBBQAD010000169.1:0-7490 GCA_038315885.1 Fibrobacteria bacterium
AGGGGCAGCTGCCAATTTGAAACCCAGAGCAGAAATTATCATCCAGGCTCCGATTATAAAAAGTGAGTCATGCGAGTGTAGTGATGTCCATGCAGCTATTTCTGAAAACTGAAGTGATCCACTGCGACCGAAGACCAGTGACGCTCCAAAAATCAAAAAAGCCGTGGAGAGACTTCCCAGCAGAACATATTTCACCCCTGCTTCGCCACTCTTTTCTGAATGCCTACTAAAGCCCACCAGTACAAAGAGCGGAATGGTGGCCAATTCCAAGCTGACGACCAATGTTAACAGATCTTGGCTGACAACAGCGAATGTCATACCTGAGCAACAAAAAAGCAGAATGGCAATGAACTCACCCGGCATGGAAAGCGGACTATTGCGATATTCAGGATGAAAAAAGAGTGGTGCTATCCAAATGGTGAGAAGGGCACTGAGCACAAAGAAGATTTGCAGAATGGGACCATGAGAACCCAGCGGATTGGCATTTTGAACCACTTCTTGAACAGAGCGTAGGGTGAAACATTGCACAAGCAAGATGGCAAGCAAGCCAGAAAAAGCGATCAGTAGAGGAAATTCGGCTTTCTGCTTGGGATTAAAAAAAAGATCGATTGCCAATACGAGCAAAGCAAGTAAGACAATCAGAATGCCTGGCAGATAGCTAGACCACAGCATTTAGCGCTCCAGTGCCTTAACTATCGGTGAAATTGCGTGGTGAATAGCATCCATAACTGGCTTGGGATAGAAGCCAAGAACCAGTAATAAACCAATCAATCCCAGTATGGGAATTTTTTCTCTTAATGTTGCATCTAAAATGCCGGGATGAGAACTTTTTTCGCCGGAGAAGACTTGATGTAACATTCGCAGAATATAGACCGAGGTAACAACAATCGCGCTTAAAGCAAGAATGGCTAGGATGGTACTGAGTAAATAGTGTCGCTGCCAAGCGGCAAAAAGAACCGTCAGTTCGGCTACGAAGCCGCCGAAACCCGGTAGTCCCAAGGCAGCCAAGCCGGCCAATGTAAATGTAACACCGACAAAGGGTATGCTATGCATCAGGCCATGTAGTTGATCGATATTTCGGGTGTGGGTACGTGCATAGACGATACCAATTAAGGCAAATATAAGGGCGGTCAATAATCCGTGAGCCAACATCTGAAAGACGCCGCCGGCCAGGCCTGCGGCATTTAAGGAGCAGAATCCAAACAGCACGAGACCACAGTGGGAGACCGAAGAATAGGCATTGATATACTTTAAATCTTTCTGCTTAAGCGCAACCCAGGCACCCGCTACAATACCTAGCACGGCCAAAACTGCGAAGCTATCTGCCCATACAGCGGCGCCTTCTGGCAACATTTGAATGGCAAAACGCAGACAGCCATAGCCGCCCAGTTTCATATGGATGCCGGCTAAAAACATAGAGACAGCTGTGGGTGCCGAGGAATGGCCATCGGGAGACCAAGTATGCAAGGGAAATAGTGCTCCCAGCACCCCAAAGCCCAAAAATAAAACAGGAAAAATCCAGTACTGTAATTCAAATGGAAGTGTAATACTAGATAGATAGTTCGAATCAAAACTTCCTGTTGCTGCATATAGACCCAAGAAGCCGGTCAGTATAAATGCTGAGGCCAAGAAAAGCATTAGATTCAACTTCATGGCAGCTTTTTCTTTGTTACCTGATCCAAAAATACCGATGAGCAAGTAGGTGGGAATAAGGGTGATTTCATTGAATAGAAAGAAGGTGAAAAGATCAAGTGTAATGAAACAACCGAAAACCCCTGATGCGAGAATAAAAATGAGCGTGAAAAATTCTTTGCTGCGATGTTCTTGTTTCCAGCTCACCAGAACACCGGCCCAAAGTATTATGGCCGCCAAAAGACCCAATAAAACAGATACACTATCGACACCGGTTTGGTAGTAGATGTTCAAAGCGGGAAACCAACTTATTTTTGCATTGAATAAGTAAGATCCAGAATCGAATAGTGTTTGCTTAGTTAAAACAACAGTGGTCAATACGATGCTGAGAATAAGGCTTAGGCTTGCCGATAGCAAGGAAATCCATTTGATGGAAGTGCTTAATGCTTTGGGAACAAGCAGTATTACAAGGGCAGTAAATGCCGGAATCAACCAACTTAAGGTCAAGGGCCAGTGGTTACCATTAATAGCATTCATTGGGCTATCTCATGCCTGATTGAGTCAAAAAAAAATGAGCGATAATAAAGAGAAACACAAATCCTATAGCGCTGACAAAAGCGTAGCGCTGTACCTGTCCATTGTGCCACTGTCGCATATACCTGGCAAAAAAGTGAAAAATCTGGTTGCAACTGTTGACTGCTGCGTCAATAATCCATTTATCGAAGGCATAAAATAAGGGACCCAGAAATTTATGGAAAACCAATTGATACATAGTTTCCGCTAGGGTATCGAGGTATAGGCCATTTTGCAAGGGATGGGACCAAGTGGGTAATTTGTGTCTTCGAGGGCCTCTGAAAATCGCCAATGCGAGTAACAAGCCGAGACCGGCGACAGCAATGGCGACATAAACCAAGGCTGCTGGGGCAGCTGCGTGGTTTTCACCCAAGCTTAGGGAATCAAATAGTTTGATATAAAATTGCTTTTCAAACCATTGATGGCTCAGCCAACCTGCGCCGAGCGTTAAAGCAGCGAGTATTACAATCGGTGTCATCCAGACGAATGATTCTTTGTATTTCGAAGGTGATAGTTTTGACTGGTTCTGGTCTGTGGGTCCGTGAAAGGTCAAGAGTGCGAGTCTAGCTAGATAAAAACTCGAGATTCCCCCCACCATGACTGCTGTAACTGCTTGCCAGTGATAGCTTGAATTCCAGGCAGCTTGAACAATGGCTTCTTTGGAAAAAAAACCAGAAAAACCTGGAACGCCTGAAAGAGATAAAACACCAATCCAAAATGCAATACAGGTCAGAGGAAGTGTTTTTCCCAAACCACCCATTTTTCGCAGGTCATTAAAATGAATCGAATGAATCACGACTCCAGCACAGAGAAACAACATGCATTTGGCAAAAGCATGGGTAAAAATGTGAAAAACAGAGGCTTGGTAAGCCAGGAGGCCTGCACCGCTGCATCCCAATGCAAATAACATATAACCTAGTTGTGATACAGTTGAAAAAGCCAATATGCGCTTGATATCCCATTGAAAACAGGCAACAAGAGCGGCGAAGGCCGCCGTCGTCAATCCTGCGGTCATAGTAACAGTCATGGCAATTTGAGAGTTCTGTAACAGAGGCGTAAAACGGGCCATTAAAAATACTCCTGCTACTACCATCGTGGCGGAATGTAACAGGGAGGAAACCGGTGTTGGACCCTCCATCGCATCGGGCAACCAGATATGCAGGGGAAAAAGCGCTGACTTGCCCCAGGCACCTATTAGTAACAGCATAGCCGCCCAACTTAAGCGACTAATTCCCCAAAAGCCGGGAGATTGAAGCAGTTGTTGAATTGTCTCAGCAGAAATTAAATGGGCAATATTCAAGTCACGAGTTTCAACAGCTAATAAAAGCAGACCAGCCAGAAAAAAGACATCGCTAAAGCTCGTAATCCAAAAGGCTTTTTTAGAGGCCCGAATCGCGCTTGGTTTATGGAACCAAAAACCGATCAGAAAATAAGAACAGGCTCCAACTAACTCCCAGAACACAAAGATTTGCACAAGGTTGCTGGCGGCGACCATGCCAAGCATGGCAAATGTAAACAGAGGTAAGAGTGTGAAGAAACGCCCTAATCCTTTGTCCTCCTGCATATAGGCAAGAGAATAGAAATGCACAAGAAAAGAAAGAAAGGAAACTAAACAAAGCATCACCAGGGACAAGCCGTCGAGATACATTCCCATCGAAATTTGAAACTCTGCTTGAGGAGAATTTTCAATTCCGATTTGTAACCATTCAAAAGACCAGGGGATAATCCCCTGTAAAAACTTTACTTGAAGGAGAGGAATAGCGATGCAAATTGAGAGAAGCGCTGAGCCAGCCGTAGCCAAAGTCGCGAGTCCCGCTGCCAGTTTAGGGCTTCTGTGGCCAAGAAAAATACCGTTCACAACGAAAGCGCAAAATGGAAGGAGCAGTATCCATAGCGATGCCTGTGAAGACCAGCCTAGAGAATCATTCACTGGACATCCCTCAACTTGGTCAAGTTTTCAAGACGCAGGTCGTGGCTTTTGCGGTGAAGTGAAACAACCAGAGCTAGGGCAACTGCCATTTCAGCCGAAGTGATGGCAATGATAAACAATGCGAAAACAGGTCCCGCAGCTGCATCGGTATGGCCAAAGCGGGAAAAAGCCACAAGATTTATAATCGATGCATTCAGCATCAATTCAATTCCGATCAAAGCTGCGATGATGTTGCGACGGGCAAGAAAGCCAAAGAGCCCTATGCCAAATAACAAAGCCGAGACCAGAAGAAGGCTTGCCAAATTCACAGGCTTTTGCCTTTCGATAGGTCACTTTGAACAGAGTCCAAATCCGAATCTGATTTTTTGGCGATGGACGCCGCACCAATCAGTGCCATCAACAACAAAACCGACATCAATTCAAAAGCGAGAATAAATCCAGAGTCCGATGTCGTCAGAAGTCGCAACCCCGCTTCGGTTAAAGAGCCGCTCTCGTCGTTTACATTGAATTTCTGATTGCTAAGATTTTTCCAGGGAACCGAAAAAAATAGCAACAGTAAAAAACCTAGCACGGTTAGGCCCGCCAGTCCATATTGTAATTGCCAATTTTTTTTCCTGGTCTCCCCTTCCGGTTTGGTTAGCAGAATAACATAGACGATAAAGACAACCACGCCGCCGATGTAAACAAGCACATGAGCCAGGGCTAGAAGTTCAGCGTGCAATAGGAGAAAAATTCCGGCGCTGGCAAATAATGAAGCCATCAATGCCAAGGCCGCATGTAATACTTCTTTTAAAGATACCGCCAAGAGGGCTGATGCTAAGGCACTAAAGGCTAAGAGGTAGAAGAGAATATCACGCATCGATTGAATAAAAGGGACCCTTTTAGGTCCGACCCTCTTTTTTGTTTAAAATTAAATCAAGAGGTTTACGAGAATAGGCGGCAAATTCAAATTCCTGATTCATATGGATAGCGTCAAAAGGACAGGCCTCAATACAAAGGTTGCAGAGTGTGCATTGGGAGAGTCGATAAATAAATTGTCCCAAAACTTTTTTACCTGAAACACTTGTGGTACTGAGAATTGATATTGTTCCATTAGGACAGGCCTTCTCGCAAAGCGTACAAGCAGTACACTTGTGCTCACCTTCGCTATCGTGAGGCATAATCACTTGGCCGCGAAACCGGGAGGCAAGTTTTAAATTTTTTCGATTTTCGGGGTATTGACGGGTCACTATTTTTTTAGGGTTGAATAGATAGGAGAGAGTTACAGCTAGTCCCTGGGGAATTGAGCTCAATGCACCCCAAACCTTCTTCAGATAACTTGTATTAGTCTGATCGACGCGCTCCGCTTGAAAAAGCTCTGGTGCAAAAGCCCCCAATCGGGGAGGACCCATGGCAGCAGCTTGAGTGAAAGCTGTTTCTTTGGAGGGGAATTGTTTTTCCATCATGGCAAAATCCACCCAAGACCTAAGAAGCTGGTGCCTAGGGCCAATGTTAACAAAGTCATCGGCAACAGAAATTTCCACTCCAGGTCGAGCAACTGATCCACACGCAGTCTAGGTAAAGACCATCGAAACCACATGTAAATGACTATTAGGACAAATGCCTTAAGCATAAGCCAGAGAAAACCGGGAATCTGAGCTAAGGCACGGTCGATAAATTCCAAGCCGGGAATGCCAAAAGCAGGAGCTAAAAATCCTCCCAAAAAAAAGGTTGCGCCTACCAGAGATGCAATCAAGAGATGCGCATATTCTGCCAGAAAAAATAAAGCAAATCGAATTCCCGTATACTCCGTGTGATAGCCGCCTGTAAGTTCGGATTCCGCTTCGGCCATGTCGAAGGGTCCCCGATTGAGTTCAGCAGTAGAACTGATCAAAAATAGCAGGAAGGCCAGTAGCCCTACGAGAGGAATCTTAAAAATCCACCAGTCGAGAATTGTTCCTGCTTGGGAAAAGACGACCTCTCGCAAAGAAGCAGTTCCACTTAAAACCACAATGAATAAAAATATTAAGGTCAATGAAATTTCATAAGACAAAATCTGCGCCGCGGCTCGCATACCACCCAACAAAGAATATTTGTTGTTGGATGACCAACCGGCCAGCAAAATTCCAAATACACCTAAACCAGAAACAGCCGCCAGAAAAAGCACCCCCGCCTGTGGATCGCTGATCTGAAGATTATGATCAAAGGGTAAGACACTCATGGAAAGAAAAACGGAGATAAGCGGCAAGAGCGGTGCTAAATAGTACGCGAAAGCGTCTGAGCCCCGTGGTCGTAGTCCTTCTTTTAAAAACAATTTGATTCCGTCTGCCACTGTTTGCAGGAGACCAAAGGGTCCCACTCGATTCGGACCGATGCGGGCCTGAAAGCGGGCACAGATTTTTCGTTCTAACCAAACCAGAAATAGTACACTAAAACTCACAAGAGCCACAATACAGACCGCGGCAACAATGAGATTAAACAATGTGGCAAAGGGTTCAGGAATATTGGCGCGCAAAAATTCGCCAAGAGGATGGGTTTTCTCTAATTGGATCTGTTCAAGGTGAGTGCTCTGCATTGTATCTATTGGTTCACTGGTTAACGATCGATATCAGGAATCACCAAATCAAGAGTGGAAAGAATGGTCACCAAGTCAGCAATCTTGAAACCACTGGCCATTTCATTCAGAGCACTGAGATTCGACATGCCTGGTGATCGGGTTTTCACCCGATAAGGTTTGGTTGTTCCATTAGAAACAAAGGTTGTAGCATATAATCCGCGAGCTGTTTCAACCGCTGCATAATAGGTGCCCGCAGGAGGTTTGATAACCGGTTTTTCCTTGGAACGGTAGGGCCCCTCTGGAAAACTTTGTAAACATTGTTCAATGATACGAATTGATTGACGCATTTCTTGCATGCGAACAATATAGCGATCATAACAATCCCCATTTTTTCCCATTGGAATTTCAAAATCAAAGCGGTCATAGATGCTGTAGCTGTCATGCTTTCGCACGTCAAAATCCACGCCGGAGGCCCTGGCGACCGCGCCTGAACATCCGTAGGAAATAGCTCTCTCTTTCGGTAAGATGCCGATGCCCTTGGTGCGTGCGAGTATGATCACATTTTTACTGATCAGAGTTTCAAACTCGTCCAGTGAGGGTTTTAAAATTTCCAATAAATTCCGGCATTTATCCAGAAACCCTTCAGGCAAGTCTGCATTGGAGCCTCCCGGACGAAAATAATTCATGGTAAGCCGAGCACCACAGAGTTCTTCAAAAAGCGACGTGATATGTTCCCTATCTCGGAAACCATAGAGAAAGGCAGTAATCGCGCCTAAATCCATGCCAAAACAGCCCCACCACAAGAGATGCGATTGAATG
>JBBQAD010000432.1:0-3396 GCA_038315885.1 Fibrobacteria bacterium
GCCGATAATAAAGGGACTGAAAGCCTGACTGATATCGAGACTATAGGAAAGATTTTTTTCAATTTCCTTGAATTTCTCTTGGGTGATGCCGCGTTCGCGCAGTGTAACGGCATTGATATGGGGCGCACCTTCAAGTGTGCCATTGCCTTTGCAATAGGCTTCGATGGTTTTTACTTCTAAGTCTTCATAGCCTAAGTTTCGCAAAGCGGTTGTTACAGACTGATTCACAATCTTGAAATAGCCTCCGCCAGATAGTTTTTTGAATTTGACCAGGGCAAAATCCGGTTCGATTCCCGTTGTATCACAATCCATTAAAAGCCCAATGGTTCCAGTGGGAGCGATAACCGTGACCTGGGCATTGCGAAATCCGTGTTTCTCACCCAGTTCTAGGGCTCTATCCCAGGAGTTTTGGGCTGCTTTAAGCAGGGATTTCGGACAAAGTTCAGGCAGAATTCCTTGAGGAGTAACAGTTAGGCCTTCATATTTGCGTCTGTCTTCATTATAGGCGGCGCGACGGTGGTTACGAATGACCCGTAGCATGTGTTCATGGTTGGCAGTGTAACGGCGGAAGGGACCTTGCTCGGAAGCCATTTCTGCGGAGGTGGCATACGAAGCGCCACCCATTAAGGCGGTGATGGCTCCGGTTATGGCGACTGCCTTTTCGCTGTCATAGGGAATTCCGGCTCGCATTAATATGGTGCCTAAATTTGCGTAGCCTAAGCCCAGGGTACGATAGTCATAAGATTTTTGGGCAATGGCAGGAGAAGGGAATTGCGCCATGGCTACTGATATTTCGAGTACAATGGTCCAAAGACGAACTGCATGTTCGAAGGACTCTTCCCGGAAGCTTCCATCATCATTTTGAAAATAAACCAGGTTGATACTGGCCAAGTTACAGGCGGTATCATCTAAGAACATGTATTCAGAGCAGGGATTAGAGGCGCGAATCGGACCATCTTCGGGGCAAGTGTGCCATTCGTTGATGGTATCATCGTACTGTAAACCGGGATCGGCACAGTCCCATGCACATTGAGCAATTCTATCCCAGAGATGCCGGGCCTTGAGTGATTTAAAAATGCTGCCATCGGTTCTGGCCCTTAAATGCCAATCACTGTCTTCTTGCAGCGCGGTCATAAAGGCATTGGGTACACGAATCGAGTTATTTGAATTTTGACCGCTGACACTTTCGTAGGCGCGACCTTCAAAATGCGTATCAAACAACTCGTTATTGAATTCGGTGATACCTTGTTCGGCTAATTCCAAAGCGCGTTTGACTGTGGCCTCGGGAATATCATGGTCAAGGGCTTCGCGAATGGTTTTTAACAAGGCAATGCGTTTCTCTTTGCTGAGTTCTTTGGGATTGCCAAATTTTAAGATTGACTGGGCATGCTGACGAATCATTCGGCTTCCGGCTACCAGCGCCGCCACTTTTTCTTCTTCTCGGCTCTTCCAAGAGATAAAGTCTTCAATTTCAGGGTGATCTAAATCGAGGCACACCATTTTTGCAGCACGTCGGGTTGTACCACCCGATTTAATAGCCCCTGCAGAGCGATCATAGACCCGTAAGAATGACATGAGACCCGAAGAGGCGCCGCCCCCTTTAAGCGGTTCACCGGAGCTGCGGATGCTGCTAAAATTGGTTCCTGTGCCTGAACCATATTTGAAGATGCGGCCTTCGCGAGTTAAAAGGCTGTAAATGCCATTCTCGCCTAAGAGGTCATCATCTACCGACTGAATAAAACAGGCATGCGGTTGAGGCCGAGTGTAAGCATCTTTAGACTGCTTTAATTTCTCATCTTTGGGGTCAACATAATAATGACCTTGCGCTGAACCCGTGATGCCATAGCGGTAGGCTAAACCGGTATTAAACCATTGTGGAGAATTAGGTGCAGCCATCTGGTGAATGAGCATGTGTGACAATTCATCGTAAAAGGCCTGAGCATCTTCTTTATCGGAGAAATAATTGTGTTTCTCTCCCCAATGCTTCCAGCAGCCCACTAATCGATCGACCACTTGCTTGGCGCTGGTTTCAGATCCCAAAACCGGATTGCCCTGTTCATCTTTAACAGGTTTTCCCTGGGCATCAAACTGCGGGACTTCGCGGCGGCGAAGATATTTTTGCGCTAATATATCAGTGGCTACCTGTGACCATCGTTCAGGCACTTCGACTGGAATGACTTTCGAAGCGGATGTTCCATCTATATTGCGTATCACCGAAGAACGCATTTCATACTTGGTAGAGTTAAAAGGATCTTTTCCCTTTTCAGTAAAATGACGAGCAATTTTCATCTGCGTTTCCCCGTTTTCGGTCCTTTTGACCTCTAAATACTTTTTTTCATATTTATACTAAATGTTGTATGCCTGCCTAAGTTTGACCACAATATGCAGGAAGAAATGGTAAAGAATTATTTTCGATAGCCCTTGTCACCAACTTTTTTAAAAAGATGGATATTTCGTATTAGTTACGAAAAATCAAAAACTTAGACTTTTTAAGGGGCAAAAATAAGCTGATTTCGCAAGCGATAAGGTACAGTGAATTTGGGTTTTTAGAGAAGTGTAGCCTAATTATTTTTAGGATACCTCAAAAATCACAAAAGATAGCCCCCTTGTAAAGCTCGGATACCTTAATACCGTTCTTGCACGAAGCTTAATAATTGGCCTAGCTGAAAGCGAAATTCCCTTCCATTCCATTCGCATTGGTTGGAGAAATATGAAAAGGCGAGATTACGGCCTGATTTAGTTTTCAAAAACCCCACAATGGAACGAACTCCTTCCATGGAGCCGGTTTTAAAAAAAAGATTTCCCTTCAACTTGTCGGAATAGGCACCAGCGGCATTGTCAAATGCATCACCGCCTGAGACACAAGTCAAAAAGGTGGGAAAATAAGCATGCTGCGAAATCTGGTTAAGCAGCTGAGTCATAGTCTGAGAGCTCAACCAATTGCTGCGCGATAAACCGCTGCCATCGCTCAAGTGATACAGTGACGGTTTTAACCCCGATTGTATAAGATAATCTGTCAATACGGCAACACCACCCTTTGTATCACTACTTTTTCCTTGTGACTTACCCAAATGAGCGCACAGTGCGGAGGCATAATTATTATCACTTTTTTGCAGAAGATGTCGAAGAATATCCTTAAGGGGAGGCGACTTCCATCGTAACAGTTCGAACTCGTTGCGAGAAGAAGAAGAATGTGGCGATTTGGGTGATGCCTGTGATGCCGATATATCTGAGACTTTAGAAATCGACTTGAAAGGAGAACGGATACTTTGGCTACAGGGGCAGAGAGATTCCCGGCAAAGGAGTATATCCATTTCAACCTGACTTAAAAGCACAAAGCCCTTGGTTTTTAGATATTCGCTCAGCTCTCGGGCGACTGTAAACTCTGGGTAGGGT
>JBBQAD010000308.1:0-4881 GCA_038315885.1 Fibrobacteria bacterium
ATTAAGCAATAACTGAACAACACAGATGTTAAAAACGGTTATCATGGCAATTTGGGGGATATAAGGAGGTGTTCTGGATGCCATTTACGGAGTGATGAAAAAGAGTTGATATTTAAGATAAAAATTTGGCTTACGTAATTGAAGCCACTTTTATTTAGCCTGTATTGCCCATCCCAGAGCATTATACCTGCTGACTCGTCCGACGTGCTCGTTATGGCATTTCATACGATAAAAATATCAGGTTTGCATTGTATAGAGTATGGCAATCGCACTTACCCCCATCAGTATTCCTGCACCGGACATTCGCAGAGAGTCCATTAAGTACAGTTATTGTGGTGGGAAAATTACTCCAGACCTTTTTTGCTGCGATAAGTCCTGTTTGAATGCTTTGTCACTTAGTGATGTAAATCGTTTGCTTTAAGACATTTTCTTGAGAAGCACCTACGGACTTGAGTATATCAATACTGTTCTTGAATGTGTGATCAGTTTGTGAAGCAACATCAGCACCTGCGAGTGAACCGTCAGGAAGAAATCCGTTTTGATCCCCAATATGAAGCGTTTTTCCGCCTTCGACTAAAACACCTTGTGAAAATGCAGGATTTTTGTGTAGGAAATCAGGATTGATATTTATTAATTTCATTTTGTTACTTTTTTTATTTTCAGGTATTACGCCATTTCACGCCTAGCATACAAAGATTTCTTCTACAAATAAGAAAGGATTACAAGGATTCTGCAAATAAAAGGTATTACAGCGAAAATTTTATTCTAAAAAAGGTGGCGGAATTTTACACAAATAAAATAGAAAGCTAAACGGAAGCATCCTAAACTGGTCTACTTTGATGGTGGTGATTTCGATACATTCTAGTGCACGTCTACACTTCTGAACAGATATGCAATCTCTGATTCGTCTGTTACTCTATTACTATGTAAACTTTAGGCCAATTTACTGTTACACGATGCCCGCTACCAAGGAAAGCCAACCTTTAGTGCAACTGACCTGTCAAAAGCCGAATTGCGTATCCCCCGGGAATATGGAGATTGTGAAATCCAAGCTGTTTTAACTGGGACAGATAGTGGATCATTGCCTTGGTGTTTTTATCGGAGAGTAATTTACAGGAGACATAAAGGTGATAGAGATTAATCCAAGACTATAGACTCTGCCGAGAATCATGATTTTTTATATACATTTTTTAGAAATATTAGACACATTCCCATTCCAATTATTTTGTAATTTTCGTCCCTATGATTTTAGCAATAGCAGCAGTTGTAGTCGGTCTAGCTCTTCTTGTGTGGAGCGCGGGGCATTTCGTTTCAGGTTCATCTCTCGTAGCCAAGCACTTCGGTATTCCTCCTCTCCTCATTGGAATTGTCATCGTTGGCTTTGGTACTTCTGCACCAGAACTGATGGTATCGTCAATTGCAGCCTTTCAGGGAAATAGTGGCCTTGCTTTAGGCAATGCCTTCGGATCGAATATTGGGAACATTGGCTTGATTTTGGGAATTTCGGCTCTGATTCATCCGATAACGGTACACTCGGCTATTCTTAGAAAAGAACTTCCCATTTTGATGGGAGTAACAGTCTTAACGGGTTTTTTCTTTTGGGATAATTCTCTAAGGAGAATAGAAGCCCTGGCCTTATTGGTCGTATTTTTGGGACTAACTCTTTGGAGCATATGGGAAGGTCTTCGCCAAAAAAATGATGCCCTTGGATTGAAAATTGACCACAGTCTTGAATCAAAACCCGTTTCACTCAAAAAAGCAATTATCGCCCTCAGCATGGGACTGGTATTTCTTCTGATTAGTTCAAAGTTTCTGGTATGGGGTGCGGTTATCTTGGCCAAGTCATTCGGTGTCAGTGATTTGCTCATTGGTTTAACAATTGTTGCATTAGGCACTTCCCTTCCTGAGCTCGCGTCTTCGATTATAGCGATCCGGCGGGGAGAATATGATATCGCCTTAGGAAACGTTTTGGGTTCAAACCTCTTTAACACTTTGGCAGTAATTGGAATTGCGGGAGTGATTCACCCATTTAGCGTTGAATCAGAGGTTTTTCTGCGCGATTTTTTGGTTATGGCTGCTTTAACACTCTCACTTTTTATTCTGGGTTATGGATTTAAGGGAACAGGGCGAATCAACCGGTTTGAAGGGGCATTTTTGCTTCTTAGCTACTGTGGTTATATCGGCTACCTGATAAATTCAAGTTTTTAGGTGCACTAATAAGTGCACTAGGCAATGCACTAATGGAACGCGTAGCTTGCCGTTAATACTATCGCTAGAGTTGTTAACATCAGGGCAGAACTGATTTTGGGAATGCGGGTCATAGCGGGTCCGCCTTTTTCTCTTTTAACCTTGGCAACTGTCATATCCATGATTCCCAGCAGTACACAGAGTATTACTACTAATGTCATTTTGAGGTGAAACAATCCATAGGGTATGGAGAAAGTGGCGGCGACTCCACGTTGAAACAAGAGATACAAACCGCTTAGTATCAGAAGCACCAGTCCAACACTGCCTATTCTGCCAATGATGTAGACACGCAAAAGAAAAGTAGTTCGTTCAGGTTCAGGCAATTTTTTGCTACTGATTCCCAAGACCATGGCGGTAAAGCTGGTACCTAAACCCATGGCCAGTCCGACAAAATGAAGGAATAAAAAGAAATCATACATAGGGACTCCAAGCATTTTTACGTTTATGGGTAATCCCTTCTGGATTACATACTGCTTATAAGTATAATTAATCTGGAAGGATGCCTGTCTTTATTCGTGCAACCCTCGTTTCACTCCTTGATTTATACCGTTAACTGCGAGGTGCAATTGGGACAGCGAAGTGCGTGAATGGAAATATCGGTGAAACAGAATTTGCACTGTTTGATGGTCGGTTCTGAGGCGCTTACCGAACTAGGGGCCTTTTTCGTAAAACGATTGATTTGTTTGATCAATATGAAAAGCGCGATACCGATCAGAATGAAGTCGATAATTGAGTTGATGAAAATACCATAGTTAATCGTCGCTGCACCGGCAGCCTTGGCATCTGCAACACTCTGTAAGCCTTTTCCCGACAAATCAATAAAAAGATTGGTAAAATTCACATGACCTAATAACAGTCCTAAAGGAGGCATCATGATGTCATTGACGAATGACGTCACTATTTTGCTAAATCCTGTACCGATTATGATACCAACGCCCATGTCGATGACATTTCCTTTTAGCGCAAACTCCTTGAATTCCTTAAACATTTTCAGTCCTTTCTGAATTTGGCTTTTTTACAAAAAGAGTTTCAAGTCCGTTTCAATTTCTAGAGATTTTGCTTTTTAGACCTTTTCAGGCAACAAAAAGCGGTGCCGATTAGATTAGCTTTAATCTGCTTGTATGACTAGCTAGTGAAGCTAAATACAGCTAAATAGTATCGGCTAAGGGTGGAGCTTTGACAGGATTTTTGAACTCTATGAAATTTCTTCCTCATATTTTTGAAAGCAACCGGGCATGGTCAAACCAAACGATCAGCGCCGATCCTGATTTTTTCGAACGGCTTTGTGCCATCCAAAATCCGGAATATTTATGGATTGGTTGTGCCGACAGCCGGGTTCCTGCTAATGACATTGTGGGTCTGGCTCCCGGTGAACTTTTTGTACATAGAAATGTTGCCAATATTATTCGAAATGGCGATCCCAATTGTATAAGTGTGATACAGTATGCGGTGGATTTTTTGAAAGTATCGCATATCATTGTTTGTGGACATTACTGCTGTGGAGGAGTTCAGGCGGCCTTTGGACCGGCTCTACCCCAACCCCTGGAAGAGTGGATACATCCCATTCGGGATCTATTTCACCTGCATGAAAACGAATTAGGATTACTGGAGAGCGATGACGAAAGATTGAAGCATCTCTGTGAAATCAATGTAAAATCTCAAGTACAAATTTTATCGAATTTGCCAATAATTCGGGATGCTTGGAAGCGCAATCAAACTCTGGATTTGCATGGCTGGATCTATGATTTGCACGATGGCCTGCTCCATGATCTCGAAGTGAGTGTAAACGGCTTATCTTGACAGCATGGTAGAGATGGCATACTGGTGCCTCCGCTTTAGATGGCTTCGCATCTTCCAAAGTGCCAGAATCATTTTATACTAGTAATCTATCACCCATTATTATTTTCGAAAAGTCTATTCTGCTTGAAAAGCAGAGTGATAATAATGGAAAATTCACTATTGCCGAAGTTAACGTCGAGACCGAATGAATTTATGAAATGGCTTTTAGTCAGAGCATTGCCATTTCCTAGAATATTACCTTCAAAGTTTCTTTCACCAGGCATTCTGCTCGCCCTTGTTCTTGCCTATTTGCTCACCCTGCCTAGTAGCTCATTTTGCCAGAGAAGTCTTCTCATTTGTTTAGCTGGTTCGGCCAATGTCCAAAAAATTCAACATGGAATGAGTGCTTTAATTTCTGAATCAAAAAACCTACAGGAAAACTCCGAAAAAGTGAAAGTGACCGCCTTTGGCCGCTATCGAGATCTGGAAGCTGCGCTGCTTAGTGATACATTGGCGTTGCTTATTGTTCCTGGCATTTATCCTCAGTTAGTAGACGGATATACAATCGTACGGCAAGGAACCAGGAAGGGAAAGTCGTATGAAAAATTTCTGGTCGTCACGGCCAGTGATAACATTGAAGAAAAAGATTTAGGGGAACTTCGCCTGGGTATCATTGATTTTGCCGGGCGGGAAAATCTGCAAAATTTTGTGAGAATATTTTTTCATTTCGAAGCAAAAAAACTGAAGCGAGTCAATAAGAGCGAAGATCTGTTGCCTCTTTTAGGTATGGATGCAGTCGATGCTGTCTTGATTAGTGAAAGTGACTTCATTCAGTTAAAATCGAATACCCAGTTG
>JBBQAD010000283.1:0-5328 GCA_038315885.1 Fibrobacteria bacterium
AGAGCATCAGTCAACCCGATGGGTCTTTCAAATTAAGCCGCATTGCGGGTAAATCAACTGAAAAAGTCAGATTGCAAGTTTCATATTCCGGAGCTAAAGCCATCGATACGACATTAATTTTAGGCATTCGAGACAGTATTAACAATATTCGTTTCGCCTTGAAATCTTTGCGACTGTTACTCAAAGGTAAGGGAATTGATGATAAGGGACGGGTTCTCTCTGGAGTTAGCTGGCAATATCTTGGTATCGGTAAACAAAGCAGTGTTCTGGCCAATGCAGAGGGCGAATTCCAAGTTGATCAGGTTTTTCCCAACCAAACCGTCTCATTAACAGCTAAACTCGATACCAATGACTACCAGCAAATTGCTTCGCGAGTGACACTGGCAGAAGGAGATAGTAGTGTTCAAATTACTGTTTATTTAAGAAAAAGTTCCATTCAACTAGAGGTAAGAGACGAAAATAGTATCGTATTAGAAGATGCAAATTTGTTGCTTAGCGGAAAAAGTATTCGCAGGAGTGATAAGAGTGGAATTGCCGTTATCAATCGATTGACCTCAGGAAGCTACCAAATTCAGGCAACAAAGACAGGATATCGTTCTTCTCCCCCAGAAATTCTATTGCTGGATGGAGATACACAGATCTCACGTTCAGTCACTCTTTCGAAAATTCAATCAGGATTGTTTGGACGCTTATACGATTCTAGTTCTTCAGAAGCATCCGTGCTTCAAAATTTCAATTTCTTCTTTATTACCGAGGGCGACACAGTTGCGCTAAGAAGTGATGCATCAGGGCAGTATCTGGTTTCTGGATTGTTGACGCAAAAATTATATCGCATTGAAACAACACTTCCGGGTATTTCAAGCCAGGCTAGTATTCAGCTCAGTGACACACTGGTTCAGGAATGGAATATCGGATGGAAAGTTGACCCTGGGGCTTTACTAGGCTTTGCCGCTCAAACTGATTCAAACCAGGCTTCGGCACAGCTCTGTTTAATTCGGGCTGCAAATGGCCAAATCTTGACAGGAAACGATGCCAAGAATGGGTATTTCTCATTTACCGGACTGGATGCTAGCCAAAGTTATTTGCTGCTAGGAGAGAGATTAAACCAGCAAATACCGGCTTTGCCCTTGATATATACATCTACATCAAATTCATTGATAAAAACCTCCTGGCAAAATTTAGGCATGATTCAAGGCAAGGTTGAATATGCTTCTGCTATACAGTCTGCTTCTGAAATTGCCGGCAAGGTAGCGGCAGCTTCGGTCAAACTCACCGATCTGCAAAGTCGAATTGTTTATCAGATCTATAGCGATAGCAATGGTCAATTCAAGCTACCCGGGCTCACTTTTTCACAGTATGAATTACAAGTCAGCAAACAAAGTTTTGAAGAGGCAAAGCCTCTCCAGGTAAGCTTAAGCAGCGATCAGTCTCAGCAGGACCTAAAAATTAAATTATTGAGTTCAGAGGCCGGTATTGGCGGAACCGTGCTGGCCCATACAAAAGGCTCTCTTGCAGCCACCCTTTATTTGGCAAGTGCTGGCGATACACTCACGCAAGAAAGCGCGCAGAATGGAGATTTCTTTTTTCCGCTACAGAAATCGGGCAATTACACACTATGGGCAGTGCGTCCAA
Source organism: Fibrobacteria bacterium (assembly GCA_038315885.1). Classification (GTDB taxonomy): domain Bacteria; phylum Fibrobacterota; class Fibrobacteria; order UBA11236; family JBBQAD01; genus JBBQAD01. Next base: position 1,633 of record JBBQAD010000283.1, read on the forward strand.
GCTATACTGTATCCACTTATCGAACAATTGCATTTGATGGACTTTCGCGTATTGACAGAAGTATTACAATACAGCCGACACCCCGCCGATTTTTTGGAAAGGTAAAAAATTCTGTTACAAATGAAATGCTCTCAGGTGTGCATATCGTTGTTACTTCAGCTTCGCTTATCGATAGTGTCATCAGTGATACATCAGGCTATTTTGACCTTGATTTAAGCGCATTCCCTAGTGAAAAACTACGAGCTTCCTCTCAATTGGAAGGTTTTTTCCCAAATCACCGAGTATTACTTCCATTGGGTTCACAGGGAGAATGTCACTGTGATCAAAGTCTAGTTCCTGACTATCGTCTGGACGGAAACCTTCTGGTTGAGGTTAAAGAAAGGGGGATTCCACTAAATGGATTAAAGGTTACAGTCAATTCATCTCACCCCTTAGACACTGCGATTATCGGTTTTTCAGAGCAAACCGGGCTTAGTTTCACTAATCTTCGCCAGCCCAATTCCTTTCTAGTTCGAGTTGAAAGACCGGGTCATTCTCCGCTGGCCAAAAGCATCCAGATACATAGAAGTCAGAAGGATACAGTGCTGAACTTGCAGTATCCTTCCAGCCAATTGCGTTTCTTTACCCATAATGGAATTCTGCCTGTTGCATCTGCAATTCAGGCGGGAGCTACCGAACTCGGTAGCGCTCCCGACAGCTTGGGTTGGTTCACAAGTTCCGCCAATTTAAGTTCAGGAATGTATACAGTTAGTATCAATGAGGCAAAAGCAACTGCGTTGAATCCCAAGGCTTTTAACATCGATTTGGGCGAAGATACTCTCTGGTTTGATAGCATAAACCTAGGCCTTGAGTTTGCAATATTGCCTGATTCAATTATTGAATCCACCTTACAAACTCAAATATTTTCAATCAGTTCCGGCCTTGCGGCCCGTATTCGCAATGCCAAACTGTATTATCGGATTTCTGGTAACATCACTTGGGACAGCCTTAGCCTGGATTCCTCCCAAAATGGGTCTACAGCAATGCTAAAAACTCCAACAAAAGCCGGTAGCTATGAATATTACTATAGCTGCGAAGTTAAGGATGCCCGATTAAGCCGCATCAGTTCAGGCAGTGATACCCTTTTTGTGGCTAGTCCTCTTTTCTATAGCAATAAATCCAATCCAAAAAAGTTTTCTCTCCGAGATCCAAAAATCATGGAAGCAATTCGTTTATTACCCAGTCGATTAGAAAACAATTCCAGTGTTTATATTGCTGGCGGCAAGGATCGCTATGAAGTTGAACTGCTGGGTGAGAAAGCCTCTAATCTTAGCGATTATTTTGACTCCGCATATGTTGCTTCTGGAAGAGACAGCAGCTTCTCAGTACTCTGGTTCTTTTCCGATCCACAAAAGGCCGCTTCACTAGGCTTCAAATTAAAATCAGACGTTAACAATCCTCGAATTTGTGAATTTCAAAGTGATTCCAGTGCAGGAAGCATTGAAATTCAATGTTTAGCGCGAATGAAGAACAATCGACAATTAAAATCATTTCAGATTCAGGTTGCCTCTCTCTCAGCTCGCTCAATTGCAATTCGCTATGATGCGCAGAATCAGGTACTGGATTCTGGAAGCGCGGTACTTTCCTTGAATAATCAGGAAAGTCGCGGCTATGCTTTTTCTGCCATTGGTACTGCAAGCGACGGAAGCACTTTTTCAATGGCTCCTCGATGGAGTTTTGAAAGTGATTCAGTCATTGGCAACTTAAACCAGCAAGGGCTTTTTCGTCCGAAAGCCGAGGTAGGGCGCAGTGCAACAATACATATTTATGATACATTGCCGGTAGTGGATAGCTTGAGTGGGAAAATCAGTTGGAAGGTCTTTAGCGCGTCGGCGAGAATTTCAACTTATTTACAAGTTGTGCCCGCACAGACCGGGACGGCGACAGTCAATGATGGTGAAGGCTTACAGCTCAGTTTTAATCAGAATGGTATTATTAAATCTTTTCGAGTCAGTATCGATAGGCCTGATGTAAGTGAAATACTTAGGGCTTCTCCAAATCAAGAGGTGGTCGGTAAAATATTTGAAATCGAACTCTCCGATGCGCAACCTTTTAAACCCGATAGCGCAGCCGTATTATCCCTTCCCGTCCAAGGTAATCAGGCTCTTAAAAGAAAAGTTTATTTAGGACATTGGCGCAGTGAACAGTTGCGTTGGGAAATATTGGATAGTGCCAATGCTTTGGCCAAAGTCCAGGCAAAGGTGAAGTCATTTTCAAAGTATGCTGTTCTGATGGGAAGTCTGCCTTTGGGGGCTTACGAGTTACAGATTGCTCCTAATCCCTTTAGCCCTAAAGATCCTTGGGGACTGCAACTGTCATATAAGCTGTCTTCTGAAATTGCCAGTCAGGTTGGAGTTAAAATCGAGGTTTACAATCTGCTAGGTAATCTGGTGTATGAGAGTCAACGACAATTGGTAAACAAGGGATTAAGTGTGACAGCGGGAACTTTTAAAGCGGCTCCCGACAGCAAAGAAAGGCGAAGTGACTTAGGTCCCTATGTCTGGGATGGAAGAACGACAGCAGGCCTGCTATGCCGTAATGGCCGTTATCTACTTAAGCTGATAGTTACAGATGGAAAAGGCCGCAAAGAATACCTTAAACAGGTGGTCTTGCTGAAATGAAGAATTACAAAGTGAGAATCATTCGCCTTCGCCTACCTTTGCTTCTATTTCTGTTAGAATTGTGTTTCTCCATTTCTCCAATCTCGTTATTTGCAGAAGATCTCTCCTGGCAGGCAGGAGCCTTTGCTCCTGTGGCATTAGGCGCTCGCGGACCCGCCCTGGCTGGAGCTCAGGCCGCTTCGGCCCAAGGGATGGAAGCACTTGCTTACAACCCGGCCCTAGTTTCAAACACTGCCAATTGGGAACTAGGCTATACCTATTCTAACCTTTATGGACTCTTGCCTTATCACTTTACCGGGGCTCAGTACGCATTACCCAAGACTCCTTATAGTTTCGGTCTGGCCTGGATTCAAAACGGTGATGATATCTATTCAGAAAATGAATTGCGTTTTGCGGGAGCGACCAAATGGCATTGGATACAAGCCGGACTTAGTTACAAACTGCGTTTTGCAGGAACAGGTTCTGGCGGAACAGATTTCATTGATCCTGAATTAGGCCTAAACCGAAAAGTAAGTGCTTCCGCTTTAGGGCTTTCTGGTTTTGATCTGGGTTTAGTTCTGAGTCCTTTAGGCGAGCGCTATTTGCTTGCCTTGGTCATGCGCGACCTTGGTTCTTATATCTCCTGGGATAGTCACAATCAGGCAGGAACGACTGAAGGAAGTTATGGAGAATTTATTTCTCCGCAATTGGTTGTGGGTTTTCGCTTTAAGCCAGACAAGTTTCTGGAGTTTAACAGTGATATTAGACCCCCCTTAGTTTCTGACCAACCCAGCAATCTGGCAAATGGAATTGAAATACTGCCCTTTGAATCGCTATCTGATAGCAAATTCAAAACGGTTAAGAGTTACATTCATGATGTGCTGGCCTTAAGAATGGGATACTCACGCAATCTTTTCACCCGAGATGCCAATCATCAACTGAATTTCGGTTTGGGATTCAGCGGCCATTTTCCTCAGGCTACTTTGTCGCTAGACTTAGCCTATACGATTCCCTTTGTATTCCAAGATCAAAACACACTGCAAATTGGATTTAGGGT
>JBBQAD010000315.1:0-4833 GCA_038315885.1 Fibrobacteria bacterium
CCTAATGAAGAAGCATCCTATTTTACAGGACTCTATTTTATGGGAAAGGGAAATTGTAAACAAGCCATCAGCTATTTTAAGAAATCGGATGATACACGGATAGAAAGCCACAAATATTTAGCGAAGTGCTTTGAAAAAGAAGGGGACTATCAACTAGCAGCCGAACAATTGATTCTAGTCTATCAGAGGAACAATGATTCTACAGTTTTGCGTAATTTATTGTCTCTGCAAAAAGAAAAACTTCATGGTGATAAAAATCTTTCCAGCCTGAAGGCCTTGGTTGAAGCCTCACCCAAACAAATCCAATTCAAGGAAGCTTTTGCAAGTGCCTTGCTGGCTGCCGGTGATAGTGTAACAGCTGCTATAGAATTTGAAGAAATTATCAAACTTGAGAATACGCATACAAAAGCAAATTTGGAATTGGGAATCTATAAAGCGCGTGACAATCAATGTAAACAGGCAATGCCCCTTCTTCAGTTGGCCTTAAACGCCGGTTTGCCTACTGCCAATGCCGAAAAAGAGTTGGGATATTGTTTACTTGCTAGCAAAAATGAAGAAGCCGCTTGGGAGCTGTTATGGAAGGCACGCGAACAAACCTTACATTGGCCAAAGCGAGAGGAAGACTTGCTTGAATTAACCAAAAAGCTGGATAAAAAAGCAAAACTGCCGAAGACTCTGATCGATTCCCGACTATCGACTTTGTATAGCGATTTGCAAAAATTGGATTCAACCAACGTAGAAGCGAATTTGTTTCTTGGACGCAAACTGATGCAACAACAAAAATACGCTGAAGCAGCTCATCATTTTCAGTTGGCAGCAAAAAAAGACAGGAGTGACCGTCAGCTCTGGAGTGAACTCGGCCTTTCCTATCTGGAGGCAGGTCGAGCCGATTCTGCTGAAGGGGCCTTACAGCATGCCCTCGATTTAGGAATTAAGGATGATCAAACTGTAATTGGTTTGGCTCGCTCCTATCAGGCAAAGGGTTGGGGCGATGTAGCCAAATCGATTCTTTCAACCTTGATTGAAGAAAAACCCAAATCCCATTTGGCCATTTACTGGTACGGTCAACTTTTACACAAGGATGGAAAATTCGAAGAGGCACGCACTCAACTTCTCAAAGCAGTCCAGCTTTCTCCCGAGGAGCAAGTGTATAAGACTTCCCTGAGAGAAGTCGAGACTGCCCTGAATCAGTTGAAAAAGTAAATTTCCTTATATCGTGGCCAATTCAAAGGTTCATTTGCAACGCCCCACTGGTTCAACGCCCCTAGCGGAAACGCATTCTGACTCGCATTCTAAATCACATTCTCATGGTCATCATCCTAGTTCCCAAGCTGAATTAAAGCCCTTAGCCCTTTCCTTTGCTTTGATTTCTTCCTTTATGCTGGTTGAGATCTTAACAGGACTATGGATAGGCTCCATGGCTCTGCTTTCCGACGGAATTCATATGGTATTTGATGCCTTTGCCCTGGGGATGGCTCTAGTGGCTTCACAATGGAGTTTAAAAAAACCAACAATTCAAAAGTCCTTTGGTTTTCGGCGTTTTGGGGTACTGGCAGCCTTTTCAAATGGCTGGTTCCTGTTGTTCCTATCAGGATTAATTGTTTGGAGTAGTAGCGTAAGGCTTCTGCATCCCCAAATCATAAATCCAGTTGCCATGTTATCAGTGGCATCGCTCGGATTACTGATCAACTTGTTTGTTTTAGGCTTGCTGCACGGCAAAAACTCCCTGAATATGCGAGCTGCTTTCTTGCATGTATTGGCCGATTCGCTCTCTTCGCTGGGAGCAATTGCGGCTGCCCTAATCATTCGATATACGGGTTGGATGCAAATTGATGCCTTATTGGGTCTAATCTTTTCACTGTTGATTGCCTGGGCTGCTATAGGACTTCTTCGCAATAGCGGACATATTCTTTTAGAAGGCAGCCCAGCCCATTTAAAACCAGACGAAATCCGGGCAAGTATGGAGAATTTTGACCAGGTTGAGAGTATCCACGATTTTCATACCTGGACAATGGATGGCTCAGACTTGTATGTCACTGCACATTTAGTGCTTAAAACTGGCCCCGACAGCGAAGACCGCGTTTTAAATCAAATCAATCATTCATTACAGCATTTGCACCAAGCCACCCATATCACTCTCCAAATTGATAGAAATCCCGACCCTGCCTGCGTGAATAATTGCCAAGCACCTTAAGCGGCATTTGAAAGTGCTGGCCAATGCAAAGCCCTTCTGCAAGCCTTGCTTTTAAAAAGTATTTTAAAAGGTTCACAGAGCTGGGCTGTCTGAACTGATTTCCCGGCACTGCAGACCTGGATGTATCACTCCCAGGTTTTAAACCCTTCGAAAAATTTAGGAGCTAACATGAGTATTGGAGATTTTTTTAAACCCGCTTGGCGTCATTCAAACCCCGAAAAGCGAGCCCGAGCTATTCGCGCAATGCAGGAGGATCAAAATGAAATGCTGCTTAAGGCAGCTCTAGGCGACAGTGAATTTGAGAACCGCCGCATGGCCAGTAAAAAAATTCAAGGTGAAAAAAGTTTAAGTCTTTTTATTGAACGATCAAAGGACGAGGTCCTGAAAGAGGAGATACAACGTCGGCTCAAACAAAGTGTTAGCCGCCGTATCATCGATACAGAGGGCAACACTGCCATCGTAGGCATCGAAATAATCGACGAGCCTCGTTTACTAGAGGAGATAGCATTAAAGGCGAAAAGTTCGCAAGCCAGACAAGCGGCCTTTACCAGATTAGTACAGCCTTCTTCGTTTGTCTCTATCGCCTCAAATTCGCCTGATGAATCTCTGGCCATGATGGCCATTGAAAAAGTGGCAAATCAGAAACAACTAGAAAGCATTGCAAAGAATTCTAAACACAAAAAGGTCCGAGAACAAGCCAGTGTTTCACTAAGCAAATTAGCTGCGCCCAGTCGTGAGGTAAATAAACAAGCTGAGTTACAGGCAAAATTAAGGTTGTTGTTTCGATCCTTGGAAAACATGTCTAACCTGCATAAGCCTTCTCAGCTTAGTGATCATTTGGCTGAGGTCGAATCTGCCTGGGAAACATTAAAAAATGAAGGTCTACAGCCCAGTGATGTTGAGAACACCCGCTTTGACTCCCTGCGAGGTCAGTGGATTCAAAAAAGATTGGAATTGGAACGCACACTCTTAAGCCAAGCCAATGAGAAAGCCATCCAAGAAAAAAACCAGGCTGAACTGGAAGAACTTTGTGAAACACTAGAATCTTTAATTGCTTATGAAAAGATCGATAAATATGATCAGGTTGATTCGCTGTTCAAAAAGCGGGAAAAAATTGGATCTCTACCTCCCGAAAATAAGGAGCAATTGGACCTGCGATACAATCGCGCAATAGATACAGTTAACCGTGACCGCCAACAATTTCTCCGCACAACCAAAGTCAAGGCAGAAAGTCAGGCACGCATCCAAGAATTAGTCGATAACTTGAGCAAGGATCAAGTTCCTTTAGATCAAACGGATGATTTTGAAATCTATTTAAAAGATGTCCAGGAAGAAGCCCAAAGTCTTTGGAATAAAATCGATGAGCAAATTTGGGTGGATAAGTACAAAAGTCTTTTACAAGAGAAAGTAGAAGCTTTATACAAAGAATGTGCCAAGGCCCGAGAATCTTGGCTGAGTCAAAAGGCCGATGCCGAGAAACGGAAGCAAGATCTTCTCAACGAATTGGAAGGTCTTATCAATTTCACAAACCTAGCTGAAGCAGGCAAACGCTTCAGGGACATCAATCAGGAATGGAAAAAATTAGCTGGAATTGAGGAGCTGAATGACACTGAACAGCAGCGATTGTATCAGGAGGCGGCTGACCAATTTAAAGAAGCGCAGGATTGGGCGCGCTGGGCCAATATGCGCGAAAAAACCGCCATCTGTGATCAACTCGAAAAGCTGCTGGATACCGGAGATAAAAAAGAACTCGCCTTCACCTTTCGTGAACTCCGTGAGCGTTGGAAGCTTTTTGGACCCGTTCCCTTTGAAAATTCAGAAGCTCTATGGGATCGTTTCCGTACCTTATGTGAATCAACCTATGAGAAGTGCAAAGAGTATTTCGCCGAGCTTGATGAAGAAAGAGAAAGCAATTTCAAGGCGAAAGAAGAACTCTGTGCAAAAATAGAGGGCTTAACAGAGCCCGAAGATTGGAAAGAAAGCACTGAGTTGGTCAAAGAAGCCCAAAGCAATTGGAAAGTCATGGGCGCCGTTCCGAGAGAGAAATCAGAAGAATTGTGGCAGCGCTTCCGACAAGCTTGTGATGCCTACTTTGCGCGCCGAGAAGAACACTACAAACAACTAGATAAATCGCGTCAGGATAATCTGGGAAGGAAAGAAGAACTTTGTAAACAAGTAGAAGAACTACAAGAATCGCGCGATTGGAAAAATACCGCCAAGACGATAAAAGAGTTACAGGAGCAGTGGAAACAAACCGGACCTGTACCCAAAGACGTGGCTGAAGCGATTTGGAAACGCTTTCATAGTGCCTGTGATTCCTTCTTTCAAGCACGTAAACAATTCTTTGAAGACCTCGATAAGGATAGACCGGGAAATCTGGTTAAGAAAGAGGAGCTGTGTACAGCCGTTGAAAATCTCGCTAGCCTGGAGAATGATGAAGAGCGCTTTCAGCAGATTAAGCAAGCCCAGGCTGAATGGAAATTAATCGGCCCCGTGCCGAAAGAATCAGAAGAGGCAATTTGGGAACGCTTTCGAAAGGCCTGCGATTCTTTCTTTGAAATTCGCAAGGTACAGTACGAAGAAGAGCGTCAGCGACGAGAGCAGAACCTAAAACTGAAAGAAGACCTGGTTGTTCAAGC
>JBBQAD010000153.1:0-8119 GCA_038315885.1 Fibrobacteria bacterium
CACGTTGGTATAATAGTGAATCGTAATTCCGCAGAAAGTCGTCTCTTAGGAAATTTCTACCGGGAGCTACGCAATATCCCAAAAGAAAATGTTCTCAGTATCAATGTGCCTGAAAACGAAAATATTTCTCGTGAACTGTATGAAAAGTCAGTTGAAGATACACTGCGAAGACAGCTTTCTCAAACCCCTGAGCATAGCATTCGCTACTTGGTTACTACTCGGGGCTGCCCTTTACGAATCTTGCCTGCATCAGATGAAAATCGAAGTCAAGATAAGGCTTTTCTTACTTCGAGCGCCGCTTTTGAATCTGAACTGATAAATGTGAAAAGCAGATTTGTGGTCAAAGCCGGTTGGAAAAGGCGAAGCTTAAATTCCATGGATACTAACGAATTGATGGTCTTTCGATTAGACGGACCTGGTCTCATCCAAATTCAAAACACCTTGCGCGCGGGCATAAAAGCAGAAAAAAGGGGTTTAAATGGTAACTTCTGTATCGATGCCCGGGGTATGAAAGATACCGCGAGTGCCTATGGTCAATACGATGCATCATTGCGAAAATTAGCGATGGGACTGAAGGAAAGATTACCAAATATTAAAATCATCTTTAATGATACAGAGGAACTTTTTAAAAAAGGTGATTGCCCGCAAACAACACTTTATGTGGGTTGGTATTCCCTTTCGAGATACATTGACGCCTTTGAATGGCTACCGGGTTCCTTAGGCTTTCATATTGCAAGCGGTGAGGCTCGCAGCTTTCAACAGAAAAATGAACAGGGCTGGTGTACGCGGATGCTCGAAGAAGGGGTCGCCATGACCCTGGGTCCAGTTAACGAACCTTATTTAACCGCTTTTCCACTTCCCCACCAATTTTTTCCCTTGATTCTCAGCGGTCAATATTCAATGGCAGAAGTACTTCGTTTGACTCTGCCCTATTCTTCTTGGATGATTACAGTGCTTGGAGACCCGCTTTATAATCCTTTCAAGGCCAAACCTCAAATCAGTGATTCTGAGTTACGTAGCTGGGTTCCGCAGACTTTGCGTCCACAATGAGCGACTCATCTGTTCTACCACCTCCAGGCGAACTTGACTACAGCCTCAAAAATGTTTTTGCCACGTACCATATTGTTCCGAGAACATGGTCTGAAATTATTTGCCGAATGGAACAAAGACTAAATAGCGCGGATTTCGAACGCTTTAAAAAACTACACCAGTATTTTGTTGAGTATCCTGCTGAATCAACGCTTCGCAGTTTTTATGACTTCATTTTTAAACAGGGGTTACAGTATGAAATCGCGGCTCAGAGATACTATCGGCTTTTGAATATCTGGAAAATGCTCTTACCTGCAATTTTTAAAATATTATCCGATTCGCCTGCAAGACGAGCCGATGAGCCGAATCCTTGCACACTTTTAGACGTGGGTTGCGGTGCTTGCTTGTTTCTCGAAGCCTTACAACTTCAATTTAGTGCCGTGGGTTTTTACGCCTATGATATTTGTGAACAAATCCGCCTTCATGCCAAACAAAAGGGATTTTCGCTTCTTGAAGAAGACCGGTTGATTAAACCTAATTCGGCTGAAAACTTCGACTGTATTTTATGTATCGATTCATTGGGTGAAATCCATTGTGATGAAGATTCACTTTTATTGGAACCCAACGATCCAGAAAGAACTAAACAACTTCTAGAAGAGCGTTATGCTTTTACTGAACAGTTGGTAAACTGGTCCCGCCTCCTATCTAATCGAGGCAAACTTTTTTTCTGTGAACCATTAAAGCGCGCTTCGCTTTTTAAAGCTTTAAAAGAAATGATCCAAAATCAGGGCCTAGACTGTGAATATCTCGACCACGAAGAAAATCCCTTAGGCCTAGTGATTTCGCATCCTTCTGCTTAAACCTGTTCCGTTCCTCCCTGAATTTCTGAGATAGATGGCCTGTGTTCGGTCGCTTGAAAGGAGAATTCTATATTTGGCGCAATCTTCAAACCAACCCTTGAAAGGAAGACCAAACATGGCAGTTCTGGTAGGAAAAGCAGCTCCTGATTTTAGCGAAAAAGCAGTAATAGATGGCGAAGTAAAAGAAAAATTTACTCTGTCGCAATTCAAAGACAAAAAATATGTGATTTTGTTCTTTTATCCTCTTGATTTCACCTTTGTATGTCCCACTGAAATGCATGCATTTCAAGAAAAGCTGAAAGATTTTGAATCGAAAAACACTCAGTTGATCGGCTGTTCCACTGATTCTTGGTTCTCACATAAAGCTTGGCTTGATACACCTAAAACCGAAGGTGGAATTCAGGGGGTGAAGTATCCTATCGTTGCCGACTTTAACAAACGTGTCGCCGAAGCCTATGATGTTCTTTTACCTGGCGGAATGGCTCTGCGCGGAAGCTTCCTCATTGATAAAAAAGGTGTCGTACAAGCGCAGAATATCAACAATTTAGACTTGGGCCGTAGCGTTGAAGAAATGCTGCGTCTGGTTGATGCTTTGCAATATACCGAAGAACATGGCGAAGTGTGCCCAGCCAACTGGCACTCAGGCGACAAAGCTATGAAAGCCACCTCTGCGGGGGTTAAAGGCTTTTTCGGCACTAAGTAAAAATTGTTACGAAGCCCTGCATTTCACGTGCAGGGCATTTTTATTAAATCATTATTTTAGCAACAGCTTCGAGCTAATATTTAAGATCAGATTCGGGCGCTCTCAATTTTGGTTAAAATAATCCCCTTGCAGCCTAAATGAGCAAGTTTATCCATTACTGAATTTGCTTGCTTTTTTCGAATCATGCTTTTTACCGAATGCCAAGCACTATCCCGCAATGGAGATACAGTCGGAGATTCAATACCCGGTGTTAACATACAGGCCTGGTCCAGAATCTTAGAAGGTGCATCGTATTCCACCATCATATATTCTTCAGCAACCAAGTGACCCTCTACCCTAGCACGCAAAATTTGCAGCTCCGGTTTTTGTTCCCACCCATCATGGGCAATCAAGGCTGCATTTGATTTGAAAAGTGCATCTCCAATAATTCCCAACCCCGCCTGCTTAAGAGTTGTTCCAGTTTCAACGATATCGACAATTGCATCAGCGATGCCTAATTTGATTGAGATTTCCACTGCCCCTTCTAGCTCTACCAACTTCAAATCATTGCGTTTGAAATATGCAGATACAATTCTGGGAAAGGATGTCGCAATTCGGAGCGAAATAAGATCTTCGATTTTTGTGATCTTAGATTCAATAGGAGTTGCCACACAAAGTCTAGAATGGCCAAAATTCAGTTCCAATACATTTGTAACACTAACACCCCGTTCGGCCACAAAGTCTTTACCTGTTACACCTGCATCCAGAATTCCATTGGCAACATAGATAGGTATATCACCAGGCCTAAGAAAGAAGAATTCAATTCCATTTTCTTCATCAAAGGCGCTTAAACTGCGACTCCGCTGGCTCACACGATAATCGCAGGACTGTAGAAGTTCGAGGGTCGGTTCAAACAATTGGCCCTTATTGGGAATGGCAACACGTATCATAGTTTCTGATAGACCTCATCAAGGGAAATATTCTGTTCAGCCATCAAGCAGGCAGTATAGTAGAGCAATTGGGAAAGCTCTAAGGTACAGGCTTCTTTCCCCTCAAAGCGCGCTGCCATCCAAGCCTCAGCTGCCTCTTCGACCAGCTTTTTTCCGATACCATGAGCCCCCTTTTTAAAAAGGGCGGTCGTCCCGCTGCCTTCCGGCAATTCCTTTTTTCTTGATTGGGCCAGGTTGACCATTTCTTCAAATGTCACGGATACTCCTTGCTTGCTGATTAAAGGTAACAAGCACAAGGACTTGGATGATTTCAGTAGGGCTAGAAAGGGGTGATTCCAAAATTTAGGAGTGAATTTCAGCCCTGGTTTCGATATTCTTTACTTAACCCTTAGAGCTTAATCCTCATCCTGTCGCAACTTTGCCAATACGCTCAAATCTTCCAAGGTCGATACATCGCCCTTAGATTCAACTCCGTTGGCAACATCTCGCAGCAAACGGCGCATGATTTTTCCTGAACGAGTCTTAGGCAAGGCATCGGCAAAATGAACTTGGTCGGGAACGGCAATGGCCCCAATCATGCTTCTGACATGCTTCTTCAAATCTTCCTTAATCTGTTCCGATTTGTTGACACCCGGGGCCAGCGTAACAAAGACCGCCACAGCTTCACCTTTGATATCATGCTTATAGCCAACAGCAGCAGCCTCTACCACTGTGTCATGAGCTACCAAGGCACTTTCAACTTCCATAGTCGAAAGGCGGTGACCCGATACATTGAGTACATCATCAATTCGTCCCAATATCCAGATGTACCCATCCTTGTCTTTTACTGCTCCATCTCCCGCCATGTAATAACCTTGTTTTTGAAAGCGGGACCAGTAGACATCTTTATAACGCTCTTCATCGCGATAAATCGTGCGTAGCATAGAAGGCCAGGGTTGCTTAATGACCAAAAATCCACCTTGTTCAGCCTCCAGTTCTTCACCATTTTCATTTACAATGGCGGGTTCGATACCAAAAAAAGGAATTGTAGCAGAACCCGGTTTGGTTTCAGTAATTCCAGGTAATGGTGAAATCATAATGCCACCGGTTTCCGTTTGCCACCAGGTGTCGACTATGGGACAACGGGTGCCTCCGATGGTTTGATGGTACCAAATCCAGGCTTCTGGATTAATCGGTTCGCCCACCGAACCTAAAAGACGAAGAGAGGATAAATTATGGGCCTTCGGATGTTCATCTCCCCATTTCATAAATGCTCTGATGGCGGTGGGAGCCGTATAAAATACAGTTACACCCAGACGCTCGACAATAGACCAAAACCTATCTTCTTTGGGCCAATTGGGGGCACCCTCATACATTACAGAGGTCGCACCATTACACAAAGGTCCATAGACTACATAACTATGGCCTGTTACCCATCCGATATCAGCTGTGCACCAATATGTATCACTCTCTCGAAGATCGAATATATACTTCGTTGTCAAATAGGTACCGACCATGTAACCACCGGTACTGTGCAAAATACCCTTGGGTTTTCCCGTGCTTCCCGATGTATACAGAATAAATAGTGGCGCTTCCGCATCCAATTCTTCAGCAGGGCAATCTCCACTTTGGTCTTTTACCGCGTCATGCCACCAGATATCCAGCTTGGAATCCATCTGCACTGTATTTTTTGTTCTTTGTAATACCACGCATTTTTTTACTGAGGGACATTGCTTCACAGCTTCATCAACCGTGACTTTAAGCTCAACCACTTTTCCACGCCGCCAGCCTCCATCGGCTGTGATTACCATTTTACTTTGAGCATCCTGAATTCTATCCACTAATGCCGGAGCGGAGAAGCCTCCAAAAATAATGCTGTGGACAGCACCGATTCGTGCACAGGCTAACATCGCTATCGACAATTCGGGTACGAGGGGCATATAAATGGCCACACTGTCGCCCGCTTTAATCCCTTGTGATTTCAAATAGTTGGCAAATTGACATACCTGGCGATGTAACTCAAAATAGGTCAGCACTCGAGTTTCACCTTCGGGTTCACCTTCCCAAATCAAGGCAGCCTTATTTCTTCGGCTGGTGCTTAGATGCCGGTCCAAGCAGTTGTAGCTGATATTAGTCTTACCACCTTCAAACCATTTGGCGAAGGGAGGATTATCCCAGTTTCTGACTCGAGTCCAAGGCTTAAACCAACTTAAATCACTGGCCACATTGGCCCAAAAGCTTTCGGGGTCTTCAATTGATTCTTTATACAGCTTTTGATATTGTTCCCAGGATTTGATCTGAGCCATTTCGGTAAAGGCAGCAGGGGGTTTGAATTTTCGATTTTCCTTTAATACGGACTCAATATTTTCTGACATAGCTGTTCCTTCATTGCAAAGAAATTGGCGTCCAACCGGCATGCTAAGATCCAAAATGACAAATTGACTGTCAAGCAGGGAATCACCGCTTTGCTATATCTATAATTATCATCATATGCGTTGGAACAGAATCATTTCTGTATTGGGATTTCTTGGTGTTGCCTTAGGCGCCTTTGCTGCTCACGCCTTAAAAAACCGTATCGAACCTTCCATGCTGGAATCGTTTCGAACGGGTGTACTGTATCATTTGATTCACACCGTGGCACTGCTTGCTATCTATCCCAATATCAAGGTAGGAGGCAAAGCACTTTTATGGACTGCCCGATTTTTTCTTATAGGTATTGTGCTTTTCTCAGGTAGCCTTTATTGTATGGCATTAAGTGGCTGGAAGCTTTGGGGAATTGTAACACCATTTGGGGGGCTTTGTTTTTTAATCGCCTGGCTTTGTCTTGGATTTCAATCCTTCCCACGAAAGCCTGCTTAGATAGTTCTCTTTTATTTTCGACTTGCAGCTTCTGGGTCGGCCTCATCCGGTATCAGAACTGTTGCACTATCTTCACTCAGTTCCACTGTATAAGCTTCTAATTGGGCACCTGTACAGGGGCCGGCATCACAATAACCACTATCCACCAGATAACAAGCGCCATGGGTTTTACAGACGATTCGGTCTATACGTTCATCATAGAATTGACCGTCATCCAAATCAAGCTGAACCGGCCAGTGACAACAACGATTATAATAGGCAAATAAGCCTTCATGGTGCCGGATCAAAAATCCACTGGCATTACGGCCTTTCCGCATAAACTGAAACACCCTGGCTTCGCCCAATTGTAACTCATTAGGATTGCGAATCGTAACTCTTTGCAACGAAAATGCCCAGACTTAAGGAATGTTGAGGCCAAGAAAAACAGTTGCTCCACCCATCAGAACTGCAAGGAGAGCGATTATCGACCAAGCCCAGCCAGGTAGGCTTCTTTCATCAAGCCAGTCGTCCGAGTTCTCGGATTTCTTTGATAGAAATTCCAAGTTGGGTAGCTCAGAGGTGTCGGGAATCTTAATTTTACTGGTTTTGGTTTTATCTGGATTTTTGATCGCGTGCGGAGAAAGTTGTCGGACTTTAGGCGTTTCAGCCTTCTCAGAAATATCCTTAACCAAATCTGACAAAGAGTCATTAGCTGAAGATTTTGTGGAATCCCAAGGTTTAAACGTTATTTCCTCTTCAACTACTTCAATGTCATCCTTTAGTTCAGAGTCGATAGAATGCAACTCACCAGTATGGGATGGAGATTCGACCCGCATTTTTTGTAATGAACGCTCCTCTAACCCAGCAGTTAATATTTCATTTTGCTCAGATACTTCTTGGCTTCCTGTTTCTGCTCCTAACACGTCTCCGCCCTGGCCAGAAATTTGCATTGTCATTGCCGCATCTGCCAAAAAGTCTTCATTTAATTCTGGATTGGAGTTTTCAGCCAGGTCCTCTTCAAAAACCATTTCATCTGAAAAGTCTTGGGAACTGTCAGACTTAGGGTTGCCCATGTGAATGGGAACCTGAGCCGATCGAGAAGACTGTCTGCTTCCAACCGTTCCACTTAAGCCAGAACTTGCCACTTTTTCTCGAATAGCATGTTCATCACTCGAGTTTTCACTGGAATGCGGCTTAATTTTGGACAAAATGGATTGCAATGTTTCCAGAGCAGTTTGAAACTCTTGGCCGGAAATGTATCGATCGAGTGGTGCTGAAGCAAGCGCTTTTTGGACCAATTCATCAACTTCGACCGAATAGATCTCTGAATAAGCAGAAGGAGGTTTCCACTGCACGGGAGGAGTTTTGCCGACTAGAATTTCATATAGTATTGCACCTATTGAATAGAAATCACTTTGGGGAACGAGATTGCCCCAATCTTGTTTTAGTTCAGGTGCCATATAGGCTAGATAGCGTCTAGCATTGGCATTGAATTCAAACTCTTGTGGACTTAAAAATCCAACAACCCCAAAATCTGTTAACTTGGGACCGTTTTCTGTTATAAAGACATTTTCAGGTTTTAAACATCCATAACACCCGCGTTCGTGTATCACTTGAAAAACACCTAATATCTCCCTAAGAATTCCAATTCCGGCTAGTACCCGGTTTTCAAAGGAAAATCGTTCTAACATCCAGGTTCGTAGGGTAAAGCCTTCAATTTTTTCTGTGAGGTAAAAGTAAAAGGAGCCTTCGTGAGCCGATTCGTAAATTTTTGCAATACT
>JBBQAD010000261.1:0-5568 GCA_038315885.1 Fibrobacteria bacterium
CTGACGACCTTCCACCTTATAAACCGGTTCCAGCTTTTGCGTGCCTGGATTAAATCTGCTCTGTAAGCTCTGCAAGGGGAAACCGCTGCTGTTGCGAACATAAGCGGTCTGGGAACTGCTTTCCCAACTTGATGTTTTATCTGACCATTGTTCCTCAGTGTAACTGTTTACTTCTCCGCTTGAATGGTAGTCCGTTAAACTTCGGAGGGTATTGACCCATTTGCTCCCATCCCACGATTGTCCCGTCCATATGTTCACACCTTTCGCATCGGGTGGAGCAATTAAAATTTTGAAACTGTTTACAAAAGCTTGCGCTACCGAATTCCATTCGGTGGATACATACGAGGTGGCCTGTGCCTTGCTATCCCGGCTTATCGAAATCTGAGATCCACCTTCCCAAAGCTGGGTAGCGGGATTCTTTTCTTGCGACGTGCTGCGAATCAAACTGTCAAATGCTCCGTATTCAAAAATGGTTTTCACTACTTCAGTCCATTTACTTATTGTTAACAGAGAGATACTATTTACGGTCTCCAATCCTTTCGCATTAAAAAACGTGGAATATTTTATGGAATCTGTCCAGGTTCTAGCCGTTCCTTTGGGGAACTGTGTCACAATCTCCGTTCGCAGACCAGCTTCATTGTAACTGATTAAATCTTTATTGGTCGCCATCCATTCGCCGATATCCCCCGCCCATTCGAAATAGGAAATCACCGAATTCTGCTGCTTGGCGTTAAATTCATACTCCACTTTTTGAGACTTACCCCAGTGACTGTAAATGGAGTTCCACTCAAAGGAATACGCCGCAATCAAGCTATCCAAATCATTGTAAACCAGACTATCTCGTCCTACAATACTCCAATCGTCGACATATTCATATTGAATAAATTCGATAGGCCGATCGATTTCTGCTGATTGTTTCACTAGGAAAGTTCGCTGAGTTTCATCCGAAAAAGCCATGTGAATGTTACACTTAATATTATCTTGTGTAGCCGTGAATGGATTCTTTGTGAATTGGGTTTTTAAGGGATGCCTTTGGAGAGTGCCATTAAAAAAGCAACTTCGGTTGACCGCCGCGACTGTTTCTCCTGTGAAACCTGTTAGAATGCAAAGAAGCAGAAGTCCAAAAGACTTAAACCTGCTAAAGTCGGACGAGTTGGGCTGATGGAAGCAATCAAGAATGAGCATGGAAACCTCCTTGTATAATCTATTTATGCAAGTGCCAATCGGCTCCCAAATTGATGCTTTTGGCTTTGAATGCTTTCCAGAACCAGAAATAAACTGCTATCTTGGCACTCTTTGCTTTTTTGTTCGCTTTTTGGGCGAATTTGGGGCATGAGCTTAGATTAGATAAAATAGTTAAGCACTAGTTGCGTGAATTATCCAGAAAAAATGGATGCATTCGGCTAGGTCTTGAGGAAATACGAGGATTCTAAATGGTAGTTCTACCAAAAGTACGTGGATTTATCTGCACCACAGCCCATCCCCTAGGTTGTGCAGCCGCCTTACAAGAACAGATTGATGTGATTGAAAAGGATGGTCCGATTGCCAATGGACCCAAGAAAGTGCTCATCCTCGGAGCCTCGACCGGATTTGGCCTGTCAACACGCGTTACCGCCGCTTTTGGCTCGGGTGCAGCAACTTTAGGAGTTTTCTTCGAACGAGGTGCAGAAAAAGGTCGCACCGCATCTCCCGGCTGGTATCAAAGCGCTGCCTTTCATGAAAAAGCACAAGCCAAGGGATTATACGCAAAGAGTATTAATGGCGACGCCTTTTCTGACGAGGTCAAGAAAAAGACGATTGAAACATTAAAAAAAGACTTAGGGCAAATTGACCTATTGGTTTACAGTCTGGCCGCACCGCGCCGAACAGATCCCAAAACCGGCGAAGTGTATCGTTCAGTATTGCGCCCAACTGGCGAGGCATACAATAATAAAACCATGGATGCTACCACTGGGGTCGTTAGCCAAATCACAATTGACCCCGCCAGCGATGAAGAAATTCGCAACACAATTGGAGTGATGGGAGGCGATGATTGGGTATTATGGACAGAGGCTCTTTTAGAAGCCGAAGCCTTTGCCCCGGGAGCCTTGAATATTGCCTACTCCTATGTGGGTCCGCGTATCACTGAACCTATTTACAGAAACGGAACAATTGGATCGGCCAAAGCAGATTTAGAAGCAAAGGGCCGTAAGATTGATACCTTGATGCAAAAAAATGGGGGTCATGCTTTTGTATCAGTTAACAAATGCTTGGTAACCCAAGCAAGCTCGGCCATTCCGGTTATTCCTCTTTATGTTAACATTTTGTATAAAGTGATGATTGAAAAAGGGGTGCATGAAGGCTGTATAGAACAGTTAAATCGACTATTTCGCCAACGTCTGTATACCGAAAAGCCCATTGCTGTCGATTCCGAAAACCGTATTCGCATTGATGACTGGGAGTTGCGCGAAGATGTACAAGAGGGTGTGGAAAAGGTATGGAGTAACATTAGCACCGAGAACATGAATGAACTGGCTGACCTTCGCAATTATAACCATGAGTTTATTCGACTTTTCGGTTTTGAACTAGATGGCGTTGATTACGATGCTGATGTTGAAATTGATGTACCTCTGCAGTTAGAGTAAAGTCACAGATTTATATATCAATTTGCCTTTAGAACTTTAGCTGTATTAATTCAGCCATTTATTTGAACAACGTTACTCTTATGTTTTAATTCTAAGAATCCACTGTGAATTAAGATTCTAATTTCCGTAGATCCAAGCTATCGCCTGAATCGGTGACAGGTGGACACCAAAAATAAGCCCCGTTTACCGGGCGAGAGTATGCAAAAAGAGCATCGGCTACCCCGTCTTCAAGACCAGCCATTCTACGGAGCTGGGCTTCAAAAGCATCAAAGCTCTGTCCAAAGGCAACAAACATCAGTCCTGAACGCTCCTCGGCCTGCCATGGCATCGAGCGCCGAAGCACAAAGGCAGCAGGATTAAATGTTTCTTGAGCTGTGCGTTTGGTATGGGCAGAGGCGGGAGCATCCTTCAGTTCTTCATTGCTTTCTTTGCGACGTCCAATCGAGCGTTCCTGTTCTTCGAGTGACATTCGGTTGAACATGTTCATGTTATGTTCCCACTGTTGCACTGCAACAAAGGAGCTCCCATCAAGGCCGGGAGTATTACTCGAAAAAAATGCTGCTTGCAAGGCATCCTCACCCTTGGGATTTTCGGTTCCATCTTCGAAGCCGGTTAAATCCTTGCCTCCAGCATAGAGAAAGGCTGGTACAGACAGTTCTAATGAAAAAGCCTCTGATACCATAGCTTCTATCTCTCTGAGCTGAACCTCAAGCTCTTCCCTAGATTTCTCCCGTATCCAGACAAAAAGATCTCCAGCGGTCGAGGGCAAGAAAACCCGGCTCTCTTTCCAAACTGGAAAGTTCCTCAGTCCAGGAATGCTGGATTCCTTGGGAGAGCTATGGATTGATTTGACGAAGTCAGCGCCTAATCCAAGGACTCTGGAGGCGTTTAAAGGGATTGAACGCAGAACTTTCAAATAAATGTTGACTTCAAGATTGGGCTTCTGCAAAAAAATCGCATAATGACCAAAAGGTGGTAGGGGAGGCAAAATTCCAGCTTGTGATAGCATCTGATACCTCAAAGTCCGGTGAACTTGGATGGTCCAGTTGAAGGTAATGGATTATAGGAAGAATTTCTCAGTATTTACTCGATGAAGCGATTCACACGTCTCGCCTTCTTAACAGAAAAGAAACATATCTGTGATGATTCTGACAACAAAATCAGAGGTGCTAGTTGAAAACTTTAAGCATCAATCCTATGTGATGGTTTCTGATCATGGACGCTATCAGCTTCGTGCTATAGAGCTGGGAGTCGAACATCGGGGCTTTATCGAACTGCGCAGCGGACTTTCAGAGGGTGAAGAAATCGTGCGAAGTGGCCAATCCCAACTTTGGCCCTGGTTAAGACAGGATGGTTTAAGTGAATTGGTTTAAAAAGTCTTGAGATTGGATTGCTGCCGCTAAGACTTATAGCTACCCAATCTTTACTCAAGTTCATTTTTCATTCCGTTTTTGAATAGATTAAATTCTTTCCCATGCATATTCTTCAAAATAAAATCTCCTTGGAAGAATTAAAATCGATGGCTGAAAAGTCATTTTCAAATTTTGTAAAATTGGTAGTAGACATTCGACTACACCGCATTGCCATTGACTCGGATCTTCACGCAGACGAAGAAACCTTACTGTTGGAGAATGATTCAAAGCAGGAAGATCTTTGGGGAATCAACCTATATCCAGAATTTAGCCCGGAAGATGAAAGTTTTATTGAGTACGACTCAATGATCAACCTGCGACCTTCACAAAACAATAGATCCAGGGGCGTAGAAGATGATACGATTCGCAAGCAAATCGCGGTCGTGGTGAGAGACTATATCACATGAGCCCCCAACATAAGGAACTTGCAGCAGGAAGATGGTTTACACTATCTTTAGTAGAACAGATGGGAAATATCGGCAGCGAAGTTGAAAGATCTTTTAAATGGCGAAAGGCTGGAAACGAAAAATATGCAAACTTGGCTTTTGACCGAGTTTTGGAATTAATTGATTTAACGATCAGGGATCCAAAAATGATTAAACGCTTAAGAGAAATCGTTCGTGTGCGTGAGGCCTTGGTAGATTTCTTTCTTTTTGATAACGAGTATAACAGCAGCGAAGAAATCTGGAAGAAATATTTTTTCGCCTTTGCCTATGCCGCACGATTGCGTCAGGGAAAGTAACTCTAATTTAATATCAGTCAATCAATATAAATGCAATCTATGAATGCGCCATAAACATGTTTCTTGCCGGATCTCCCGTCTCTTTCATCCAGTTCCCTAATTTTTCCTGCAGCATTTGAAGTGCTGCTGCATATTCAGGATTATCAATTTGATTGACCATTTCATAAGGGTCGATAGCCAAATCGTATAACTCTCCTTTTAATCCGGCGTTCCAGCCAAATTTTAAATCGCCGTGCCTGAGGGTTCGTTGTGTAACACAAACATTTCCCAAACCGCCAAATTCCATGCCAATTGTATCACGCCACGCCGAGCCCTTTGACTCCAGTAGATCTAGCCAGGAGCGTCCATGACTATGTTGAGCAGGATTTTCAGAACCTGCCATGTCAAGTACACTGGGGTAAATATCCACCAGTGATACAAACTCCTTTTTCACCTCTCCGGCAAATTTTTGCTTAGGTAAACGCACCAAATAAGGAATTCGCATCACTTCTTCGAAGTGGGTAAAGCCTTTATCACACAGTCCTCCATGCGAACCGCAGGTTTCACCGTGATCGGCTGTCAAGATGATCACGGTATTTTCCAATAAATTGTTTTTTTCGAGATGTGCATATAAGCGGCCGATTTGCGCATCGATCATGCTCGTTGATGCATAATAATAGCGCAGTGTATCTTCCCAGGCCTCCCAAGGTAGATTCTGATTGCCTTTATGGAGTCGTAACAAATGGGGAGCATTTTCTGCTAAAGAATCCCAATGAAAATTCGGCCACTCTGGAATTTTAATGTTACGATA
>JBBQAD010000030.1:0-13398 GCA_038315885.1 Fibrobacteria bacterium
TCAGCTTCACGCTGCATTTTCTGAGAACCCGGTACCACAATCGCCTTAACACTTTTTGCGACCTTTTGGCCTTTAACCAAATTGGCTACTTCACGAATATCTGATAATCTGCCATTGGTGCAAGAACCGATAAAGACCACATCAACAGGCGTATTTTTCATGGCCTTTCCAGGGGTAAATCCCATGTACTCATAGGCTTCTTTGACCAAAGACTGCTCATGTTTAGGGAAAGTCTCAGGCTGAGGCAATTCTTCATTTATGCCAATTGATTGGCCCGGAGTAATGCCCCAGGTGACATGCGGTTCAATTTCAGATCCATTGATTACCACATTATCATCATAAATAGCATCTATATCACTGTGGATGTTCGACCAATATTTACGGGCTTTTTCCCAATCTTGAGCCTTAGGCGAAAAGGGCAAACCTTTTAAATAAGAGTAGGTCGTTTCATCGGGATTGACATAACCTGCCCTAGCACCCCCTTCGATACTCATGTTACAAACGGTCATGCGCTGGTCCATAGTCATTGCTTCGATAACTTCTCCAGCATATTCATAGGCAAATCCAACGCCACCATTTACTCCGAGCTTGCGGATGATGGCGAGTATTACATCTTTGGCATAAACACCTGTGGCTAAGCGGCCTGTTACCTCTATGCGTCTAACCTTTAATTTCTCCATGCGCATAGTCTGGGTAGCGAGCACTTCGGCGACTTGTGAGGTTCCAATACCAAACGCGAGTGCGCCAAAAGCTCCGTGCGTACTGGTATGGCTATCGCCACAGGCGATGGTCATTCCCGGTTGGGTAAGGCCTTGTTCAGGTCCGATTACATGCACGACTCCCTGCTCCCCCTTTTCAGGCGAGAAGAAACGTATTGCATGTTTTTCTGCATTTTTCTCGATATGTACTAGCATTTCTTCTGCAATGGAATCGGCTAGGGGTCTGGCCCGAGTATGCGTTGGAATAATGTGATCAACGGTGGCAAAATTTCGCTTAGGAAAAGGAACCTTTAGTCCGCGATTGTTAATCAAAGAGAAGGCTTGAGGTGAGGTAACTTCATGTAAGAGATGCAATCCGATAAAAAGTTGATACTGACCAGAACTAAGGGCACGGACTGTATGTGCATCGAATACTTTATGATAGAGGCTTTTACCCATTTTAGCTCCACAACCTGTCTGCTGATTTGATTCAATTATAGAAAAGGCCGCGCATGTTTTAAGCCTAGCTCTGATTCCATGAATGTAGAGCTTTAGCTAGGATTTAAATTAAGCTGGATCCATTACAGCCAATAACTTTTGTTCGATTAAGTGTTCGGGATACAGGCCCATCAATTTTTCTTTAACCTTACCATCTTTGCCGATGATAAATGAGGTCGGTAAAGAATTGATTCCTCCAAAGCGCTTCATAATAGCTTCATTACCTACTAAAATGGGGTAGTTAATGCCATAAGCCCGGGTTATATCGGCTACGCGCGCCCCTTCGGGATCATCTACATTGATACCGATTACTTGGAGATTACGGTTTTTATAGCGTTCTTGCAAAGCCATTAAAGAGGGGATTTCAGCCAAGCAAGGCTGGCACCACGTCGCCCAGAAAACCAACAAAGTCACTTGTCCACTACTTTTAGAAAGGTCGACTACTTCACCTTGATAATTCTTTAAAGAAAACTGTAAATAATCTCCGTTCTTTTGGGAATCGCTTTGCTCGCAAGCCCAAAACAAAATAAGGCAGCTGATTAAGGAGGTGATTATTAAAAGTTGCTTAGTTGACATGAACTCGCCTGGAAAAGGAAAGGATACGCTGAGCTTGCAATTAATTCTACTGAACTTTGTCGAAACTCACCGGGATGGTGGTTTTATGGGACAGAAGGCAGTTTACTAAAAAGGAATCTAGAGAAGTTGGAGAAAATTGGATTCTTCTAAAATCCATGTGTTAGAATATACAAAGACTCATCCAGTCGATTTTGCCCTGCTTGGTATGGGCATGTGAACTTTTGGTGAAAGCGAATTTGTGTCCGATAAATTGGGACAGTTACTGCTTAGAGACGGAATTGTGACCCGAGAGCAGTTGGATAGTGCCCTGGCCATCCAACGCGAAAAGGGTGGCAGTATCGGTGAAAATCTGGTTGCGGTGAACGCTATACAAAGTGTTGATGACATCGCATGGCCCCTGGCAGAGCAGCTCAATACTCAGGTAGTCAACTTAGCAGAAATGGATATTCGCCAGGATGTCATTTCTTTAATTCCCGAAGAAATGGCGGTTAAGTTTCGCCTACTTCCTATAGAACGGGAAGAACGACTGTTACACATTGTCCTGGCCGACCCCAGAAACATCGGGGGAGTCGATGCTATAAAGTTTTTAACCGGTTTGCCGCATAAAGTATGGGTGGCACCTGTATGCCAATTAAATAAGGCCATTGACCGCTATTATGTATCTAAAGTCAATAGTGGAGAGATGAAGAACATTCTCCAAGACGTTGCCGATTTTTCTGTTGAAGTTCTAGAAGAAAACCCAAATGGCGATGATGGCAACACTGATTATCTAGAACAGGTTACTCAGGCCCCTCTTGTCAGACTTGTTAATAAATTGATTGTGGATGCTGTTCGACTGCGGGCTTCTGATATTCACGTAGAGGCTTATGAAAAAATAATTCGGGTACGTTATCGTATCGATGGAACCTTAGTCGAGCAAACTCCCTTGCCTTATAAATTGCGTGCAGCTATTGTATCACGACTTAAAATCATGTCGAATTTGGACATATCCGAAAGACGCTTACCCCAAGATGGCCGCATAAAAATGGCGGTGGGAAGCAAAAAGGTCGACTTGCGCGTCAGTACGCTTCCCACCGTCTATGGCGAAAAAGTGGTGATGCGTATTTTGGATCCTGAAAATTTAAAATTGGATTTAAACCAGGTCGGATTCTCCGAAAGGGCAATAACCGATTTTAAAACAGCTTTGGGTTCACCCTATGGAATGATTTTGGTAACCGGACCTACGGGCTCAGGTAAGACTACAACCCTCTATTCTGCATTACACTCTATAAATACAGCTGATGTTAACATCATGACTTGTGAGGATCCTGTTGAATATAACCTGGAGGGAATCAACCAGGTGCAAACCAATGCAGATATCGGTCTTACCTTCGCAGGCGCATTGCGCTCTTTTTTACGACAAGATCCCGATGTTATTCTGGTCGGTGAAATCCGAGATCTTGAGACGGCTCAGATAGCCGTCAAAGCTGCACTTACGGGACATTTGGTTCTATCGACTTTGCACACCAACGATGCGCCCAGTACCATCGCGCGCTTGGCTGATATGGGTATCGAGCCATTTTTGATTTCGTCTTCTGTTCGATTAATTACCGCCCAGCGTTTGATTCGTAAAATTTGTGTAAACTGTAAAACTGAAATTCCAATACCTGCAGAACCTATTTTACTTGCAGCTGGGATAAGTGCAGAGGAAGCCAAAAAAATCACTTTCTTCGAAGGCAAGGGATGTAACGATTGCGCAAAGACGGGCTTCAAGGGACGACAAGCAATTCATCAAATACTTCCTATCGATGAAAAAATTCGCAATCTGATCATGGATAGAGCCACACCTGATGAAATCGAGAAGGCTGCAATGGAAGCTGGACATAACAATCTGCGTATGGCTGCCCTGGAATATCTAAAGAATGGAATTACGACTATCCACGAGGTATTTAAAACCACTAAGGGTTAAGTAAGAAATTATTTCTTTTAGAATTTTATATTAGGACGCTATGCAAACAATTCAGGAAATGTTGCAGAAGATGGTGGAGTTGAGTGCCTCCGATCTTCATGTGACCCAAGGTGCACCGCCTTTATATCGAGTGCATGGTAAACTCCGACCTCATGTACATGATATTCTCAGTGTAGATGATACGCTGCGATTGGCTTATAGTGTAATGAATGAACAGCAGCGCAAGCTCTTTGAACAAAACCGGGAACTAGATTTTTCTTTTGGAATTGCGAATTTGGCGCGCTTTCGAGCAAATGCCTATTTACAGAGAGGCTGTGTTGCATTAGCAGTACGCTTGATTCCCTTTGATATCAAACCGCTAGATCAATTGGGTTTGCCCAAGACAATTGGTGAATTGACTAGCTTGCCAAATGGCTTGGTATTGGTAACCGGACCGACTGGATCTGGAAAATCGACCACTCTGGCTGCCATGATCGATAAAATCAACCAGGAGGGCGACGGCCATATATTAACAATCGAAGATCCTATTGAATTTGTACACAAACATAAGCGCTGTATGGTCAATCAGCGCGAAGTCAGATCCGATACCCATAGTTTTGCTGATGCCTTGCGAGTGGCCTTACGTGAAGATCCCGATTATGTTTTAATCGGAGAAATGCGTGACCCCGAAACAATGGCAGCAGCCCTTTCAATTGCCGAAACGGGTCACTTGACTATGGCAACACTGCATACCAATTCAGCCTCCCAAACGATTAATCGTATTGTAGATGCCTTTCCTGCAGGAGAGAAATCTCAAATAAGAACACAGCTTTCCTTTGTGTTACAAGCAGTTGTCAGTCAGCATCTGCTACCGAAAATTGGTGGGGGACGCGTGATGGCCTGTGAAATCTTAATCGCCACTCCAGCAATTCGGGCCCTCATTCGCGATGATAAAACTCATCAAATTCAAAGTGCGATTGAATCGGGCACCAAGTTCGGAATGATGACGATGAATGCTAGTTTGGTAGAATTGGTAAAGACAAGAAAAGTTGAAAAACAACACGCTATCCTTCGTTCCACTGACCCCGAACATTTCGAACGCTTGTTAGCAGGAAATTTTAGATAAACAGGAATGGCAAACTAGTTCATGGCAAAATGGATCTACACAGGCCGCACGATGACTGGTAAAGAGGTCGAAGGTGAGGTCGACGCGGCGACTAAGCAAGATGTCGAAATTCTTTTGCGCAAAAAACGAATTCGATCTTCAGGTGTTCGCCGTAAGCCTTTTCAATTAAAACTGAGTTTATCCAAAGGTGTTCCACTAAAAAACCTGGCTCGCTTCACCCGGCAGTTCTCTGCGATGACTTCTGCCGGTTTACCTCTTATCCAATGTTTAGATATTCTTCAGGAGCAAACCGAACATTTGAATTTGCGAAAAGCCATTCAGCAAGTTGCTGCCGATATTCAGGGTGGCGGAACCTTGGCTGATTCAATGTCAAAGCATAAGCATATTTTTTCTGAACTCTATTGCCAGATGATAGCGGCGGGTGAAGCAGGCGGTATTCTGGATAACATTTTAAATCGTTTAGCGGAATACCAAGAAAAAGCCGATGCCCTTCGTCGAAAAATTCGCGGCGCAATGATGTATCCAATCATTGTGGGACTCGTGGCGGTTATAGCTGTAGTGGTATTGCTAGTTTTTGTTGTTCCAATTTTCGCCAGTCTTTTTGCTGAAAGCGGAAAAGAACTCCCGGGACCGACCCGGTTCGTAATGGGTATTAGCGGTTTTATGCGTCATTGGTTATGGGCCATTATTCTGGCGATCGGCGGGATTGGATTTGCTTTTGTTCGATTTTATAAAACTGAGGCAGGTAGGCTTAGGGTGGATGATATTCGCTTGAAGGCCCCAATCTTTGGTGACTTAGAAAGAAAATCAGCGGTAGCTCGTTTTGCTAGAACCTTGGGCACCCTGTTGAATGCGGGTGTATCCATTATTGATGCCTTGCAAGTTACTGCTAAAACTGCGGGTAACAAAGTATTAGAGAAGGGCATTTTCAGGACTCTCGAGAGTATCTCTGGCGGTCAAACAATCGCGGATCCTCTGCGGCAAACCGGGGT
This sequence comes from Fibrobacteria bacterium, assembly GCA_038315885.1. Taxonomy (GTDB): domain Bacteria; phylum Fibrobacterota; class Fibrobacteria; order UBA11236; family JBBQAD01; genus JBBQAD01. Next base: position 5,818 of record JBBQAD010000030.1, read on the forward strand.
TTTTCCACCTATGGTGATACAAATGATTGCAGTGGGTGAACGAACCGGTGGTTTAGCCGAAATGTTGGGGAAAATTGCCGATTTTTACGATGATGAAGTCGATACAGCAGTGGAAACCTTGACATCTATGATTGAGCCATTGGTCATTGTAATCTTAGGAGCCGTTATTGGTGGCGTCCTTGTTGCAATGTATCTCCCCATGTTTGATTTAGCCGGAAACATGTAGCCCTCTGGTTTAACTAAGTCTTAGAACAGTAAGTTCGTTATTCGTTAGCTGGGTCTGGCCTAATTTTTTGAATGTAAACATGAGAGAAAGCACAACAGCTCGGCGAGATATAATCATTGTCGCCATCAGTCGGGCAGTGCTTTTTTTTGTTCTCTTTGCGATTTCGTTACAGTTTCACGAGCAATCCCTACAGCGAACGCTAATCTTTATCTATGGATTATCGACTGTACTTCCACTCTCATTATGGCTCTTAGCTTATAAAACTCAAGGTGTGTCACCGGTTGGCGCCCTGCTTTACTTTCAGCATTTGCTCGAACTGGGTCTCGAAAGCGCCTTGCTGGTAGCAGCGGGGGGCTTCAGTTCTTCCTTCGGATTGGTATTTATTCTCACCATTTTAACGGGAGGTCTTTTTTTCAGATTCTTGGGTGCTGTAACTTTGGCACTTTGTGCCTTAGCAATTTTCATTCTAATCGGATTTGCTCACTTAAATCCTCATTGGGGACAAATTCTTGGACTCGAAAGTCTAAGTACCCAATTCATTCAGATTCAAACCTTACTCTATGCCAGCTTATTCTTTATGGTTGCCTTTTTATCTAGTCATTTTTCTAATCGACTGCGTTTAGCCAATGCTGAGTTAAAGGGGACGCAGGAAAAATTGGATGAGTATCAATTTTCTGCTGAATCCATGATGAACAGTGCTCCCAATGGGTTATTGTTTTTTGACTCAAAGGGATATCTGAAATATTGGAATGAGGCTGCCAGTGCTTTTTTGTCCATTCAGCTCAATCCGGGTGTAGGAGTTGAAGACTGTATACCTAATACAAGCTTACCAATCGATCTCTGGAAAAATCTTGATCATGGAATAAATGAAATAAAACCCGAAGAATTTGAATTCAATTCAGGTCAGTACCAACCGCTACATGTATTGGCGAGAAGCATTCGAAAAGACGGATATACAGTCGGTTATTTATTTACACTGATTGATTTCACTGAACAAAAGCGCATGGAGAGGGCAGTGTTACGAGCGGAACGGATGGCGGTATTGGGTGAGATGAGCGCAAAAGTAGCCCACGAAATTCGTAATCCACTAGCCTCAATAACAGGGTCTGCCCAATTATTGCGGGAAAACCCAGATGTGGAGCATCCAGATAAACGGCTTCTGCAATTAATTGTAACCGAATCTCGTCGTCTGAATGCCTTTTTGGGTAATTTATTGGAATACGCGAGAGACCAAATTCCCACCTATCGCTGGATAAAAGTGGATGACCTCTTTAAGAAAATTCGTTTGCTGATTGAAAAAAATCCTAATTTTGCCGAAAATCGGGTACAATGGGAACAGGAAATTGAGACAGAAACACTTGAAATTCAGACTGATCAAGATATTTTGACTCAAATTATTTTGAATTTGTGCATTAATAGTATGGAAGCTATCCTTCCTGGCGAAGGAAAGATTAGATTGTCTGCTCGTAAAGATGGACAGAATCTTCAATTTAGAGTTAGTGATACGGGTCTTGGAATGACAACAGAGGTAGAAAAACGGATATTTGAACCCTTTTTCACAACTAAAACCGGCGGCTCTGGACTGGGTTTAGCGGTATGCTTACAATTGGTACAAAGTCTCGAAGGACAGATATCTGTGGAGAGCGAACTTGGCAAAGGCACAAGTGTCTCGGTTTTGCTTCCGCAGCAACAGCTTAAGTGAGGATGGGAATGGATATCAACTTCCGCGAAAAGGGCAAGTGGCTGGTGATGGACATCTCAGGCCATATTAAGGGTGGCGAGGTATCCCAATTCCGGGCAGCAACCCAGAAGTGTATCAAAGAAGAAAAACGCTTTTTAGTTGCAAATTTAGCCGATGTTGGATTTATTGATAGTTCTGGCGTCGGGATGCTAATTACCTGCCATCAAGATCTCAAAACTTCCGGGGGTCGTCTGGTTCTCATCAACCTCTCAGATGATATCTATGATCTTTTCGAGATGACTTCAATTGACCGACTTTTTGAAATTCTAGATACCGAAGAAGAATTGGAAGCCTAGTAATGAATTTTTTTAGAAATTATGCTTTTTTTAGTTACCAAGTTGTAGGAAAACACAAAGAAATCCTTTAAGGTTTGCTTTAGCTGTCCGATGATATAATTGGAGCAGCAAGATGAGTATGAAAATCAACCAAGTTACCCAGGCATACGGAGTCGAATTCCAAAAAGCCATTAATAAGCCCAAAGCGCTCGGAAAAGAAGAAAAGACAGGTCGCTCTGATTCAGTCACGGTTTCACCGAAAGCACGGGAAAAGGCCTCAGCCGCCGAAGCAGAAAACACCACTGCTTTAGCCAAAAGCCATCCTGAAATTCGACAAGAAAAAGTGGATGAAGTAAAACGAAAGCTGGAAGAAGGCTTTTATAGCACGCCTGAATTTACCGAAGCTTTGGCAGATCGTTTGATGAAGGAATTCGGTTTCGAAGGTCCAAAAGCCTAGCCGACTGTAACTATTACACTACCAAAATTAAGGGGAAGGCATCCTTCTCCTGTTTTTTATTTTTAGAATAAGCCACCAAGCATAAATACTATTTACTTGATACATGTAGTATTTGACAACATACCCGTTCCGCCCACTATCATTGTTCTAAACAGCTTAATCTTAAGTAGTACAAAAATCTGTGGAAAATTTCGGCATCATTGGGCAAAGCAAGGAGATACAAGAGGTACTCCGACTTGTGCATTTGGTGGGCGATAAAAATCTGAATGTTTTGATTACAGGACCCTCAGGGACAGGCAAAGAACTAGTCGCAAAAGCTTTACATCACTTGCACAAACAAGGTAAAAGCCCATTTCAAGCGGTCAATGTATCGGCAATTCCGGATACACTCCTGGAATCAGAACTCTTTGGCTACCACAAGGGTGCTTTTACGGGAGCCGAAGTTCAGCGCAAAGGTTTATTGGAATTAGCCAAAGGGGGCATCGTATTTCTTGATGAGATTGGTGATATGTCAGCGGCAGCCCAAGCCAAGATGCTGCGTGCCCTAGAAGAACATGCAGTGATGCCTTTAGGTAGTGGAACAGAAGTAAGTACCCACTTTAGAGCAGTTGCAGCGACCTCTACCGATCTTTCCCACCTAATAAGCCAAGGAAAATTCCGTTTAGATCTTTTTCATCGCCTGGATGAAATGCGAATTGATGTCCCGGCCCTTAAGGATAGGCTGGAAGATCTTCCCCTCTTGATTGATCATTTTTTAAAACGATTCTGTGAAGAATTGGCAGTCCCTTTAAAGAAAATGAGTGATTCTTCCTTGGCTTTGTGGCGGCGATACAGTTGGCCGGGTAACATTCGAGAGTTACGCAATCTCGTTAAAAAAGCTGTAGTTCTTACCAAGGGTCCTACAATATGGATAGACAGTCTGCCCATAGACTTTCATCAGGCCCAAGTCGCACCTGAAGAAAGCAGTCATACAGAAGAGATTCTTTCATTGGATGAAATGGAAAAACGTCATATTGGTCGCGTTCTGAATCTGTGTCGCTGGAATAAAAAACGAGCGGCTGAGTTTTTAAGAATTGACCGGAGTTCCCTGTATAACAAGATAAAGAAGTATGGCATCAGTCCTATTGGGGGACTGCAATTTTGAAAAAAATCATTTTATTTTTTATAAAATCAAGTGACAGTTACAGTCGAGTTTGCCTTGTCTTAACTTTTATTTTTTTGAATAATTTAGTGAATGCAACAACAGTAGAGGGAACAAACATTCCTGCCGGTCCGCAGCCAAAAGTATTTGCCGCAGCTAATTGGGATAAACATGAAGCAGAAATTCTTGAATACCATTTGGAGATGCAATATAAAGACCGGATTTACAGCAGTTCCGCGCTTATAGTAACAGAACGCTGTTACTATTCGAAAATATTGGAAACCTTTGTCCGTTTGCCTGAACCTGGCTACAACTATGAATCCCTACGTCAGAGCCTATATTACACTATTAACACTCCTTACTTCCCTCGTGAGTATGCTATCAGTTCTCACGCGCTTAGAAAGGCACCTTTTTTTATCGTGAGACAAGATGTATCAATTCAAGATTGGGAAGGGATTACTTTTAATAGCCTTTTACAGCTCAACCGAAAGCCCCTGCTTCGCTATCGCAACAGCGGAAACTCTCAAGATAAGGAGAAAGAACTCGACGAAGGCCCGCTTATTACCGAGGAAAGCCTCTTTCTCTTTGTTCGCAGTCTTCCTATTGATTCAGGTTATGTGGGAAGAATATGGCTATTACCTTCACAAAGCCTACAGTCCAACGGGCTTCAAGAAAGTCAGCCTCTTTATGCTGATGTACGCGCAGACCAGAATGTCAGACGTATCGAAGACCAGCACGTACACTATGTTACGATTACCCGCGAAGATGGAGCTAAATATGAGTTTTGGGTGCTTGAGAGTGGTCTGCATCCAATTGCGCAAGCTAAGTATCCAAATGGTTTAAATTGGAAGCTTAAACGACTTGACAGGCAACGCTATTGGCAGTGGTAGAAAGTGCTTCCACCAGTTTTTCTTCACCAATTTGCACCTAATTGCACATAAATGCACAATCCTGCACCACCCTTCACATGAATTCCTATTGATTACGGCTTGAATCGCTGTTTCTGAACAATCTGGACGTTTTCTTTTAGTGGCACAGCACTTGCAATAGGTTGTTTTGTCCAATCAATCAGATTTGGATACATGCCCAAACGATTACTTATAAGGAGACAATCATGGCATACAATGGAATAAAAATAACCGATGTTACAGTTCATCCAATTGCGCAAAACCGCGAGGGAAATTCTTTGCAGGCATTTGCCCGGGTGGTATTAAATGATCAATTTGTGATCAATAGTATCCGGGTTTTAAATGGCAAATACGGGCATTTCATCGCCTTTCCCCAGGACTACAAGAGTCATGAAAAGAAAAAGGGAACTGAAAAAGAGGAGAAACGAGCCTATTCCTTTTGCTTTCCAATAACAAAAGAGTTGCATGCTTACATATCCCACGAAATTTTAGAACGTTTTCAACACATGGTGCCGGCCTAAGCCAGGGGAATAGGAGGACATCGTGATGCATATAACATCGATAAAGATCAGGGCTCTAAAAGAGGATATTCAGTCCAGCCGAAATGGAACATTGATGGCTGTTGGAGAGGTGGTGATTAACAGTTGCCTCTTGTTGCGAGGGTTAAAAATCGTAAAGGGTCAGTACGGGCTTTTTCTTTCTTTTCCCCAGTTTCGAGAAGGGGCAGCCTACAAAGCCTTTGAATCAACCTCAATGGTCTTCAGAAAGTTTTTGGAGACTCGGTTATTGGAGGCATATCAAAATCAAAATTGGAATCAGAATCCAATTAAGGCTGATGACTCCAAACAAAAGACAGAAAGCAGTGATATGAACCTTGTTGAAGCACCTCACTTCAGCTCTAGTTCTTATTCCTTGGCTAATGCCGCTGTGATGTTGTTCGAAGAGAATACTTCAGCCAGGAGATAAGACGATGTTAGCAGTGGTACATTCAGCCGCAGTTTTGGGAGTTGATGCCTACCCTGTTACAATCGAAATTGATATGAGCACTGGCCTACCGGGTTTTTATCTGGTAGGCCTTCCTGATTCCGCCGTCAAGGAGTCGCGAGAAAGAGTCTTTTCTGCGCTTCGAAATTCGGGATTTCAAATACCGAGTTTAAAAATTACCGTTAATTTGGCACCAGCAGATATTCGCAAAGAAGGCTCCTCCTTTGATTTACCCATTGCTGTTGGAATGCTCCTGGCATCCGAGCAAATTACTTGTCCCGATGAGACTATCTCAAAGGGACCGATGTTACTCTTAGGTGAGCTGGCTTTAAATGGTGACATTCGGCCTTCACGAGGTATCTTACCCGTTGCCATCTATTGTAAATCACATGGATACTCGAAGCTAATTCTACCCGAAGGAAATATCGCTGAAGCCGCTGCGGTCAGTGGGGTAGACCATTATCCCGTGCGAAATTTACAGCAAGCTATTGCGGTATTACTGGGTGATGCGATTCCATGTAATCATTTAAGAACTCAAAATTGTACTCTTAATTCCAGCTCTGCCAATTATTCGGAGGTTAAGGGACAAAAGTTGGCTAAACGGGCCCTGGTTCTGGCTGCAGCAGGGGCACATAACACTTTATTTGTGGGAAGCCCAGGCTGTGGTAAATCCATGTTGGCCCGGCGACTTCCGGGAATACTTCCACCCTTTTCTGAAGAAGAACAGTTAGAAACTTCCAAAATTTATAGCATAGCAGGTCTATGTCCCGAAGGGCTCGTTGAGTCAAGACCCTTTCGTGCTCCGCATCATACGGTTAGCTCAAACGCACTGGTAGGAGGAGGAAGCATGCCTCGACCCGGAGAAATCAGCCTGGCCCACAATGGTGTACTTTTTTTGGATGAATGTACTGAGTTCAAAAAAAATGTACTCGACTCTTTGCGTCAACCCCTAGAAGATGGGGAAGTATTAATCTCCCGCACGGCATTGCGATTGACATTTCCATCGCGCTTTATGTTACTCTGTGCCATGAATCCCTGTGCCTGCGGCAATTTAATGAATTCCCGCAAGACCTGTTATTGTAGCTTGCAAGATATTTTGAAATACCGCAAACGGCTTTCTGGTCCGCTACTCGATAGGATTGATATCCAACTATTGATTCCATCACTTTCAAGCGAAGAATGGAGTAGGGGGGCCACTGCAAATATTCAAGAGATGTCCTCAGAAGTAATGGCTGCACAGGTCTTAGAGGCCAGGGATCATCAGGCTTTTCGATTCAAGGGAAGTCCTGGAATTCGTTATAACTCTCAATTAAGCAGCAATGAATTATCTAAATACTGTAAACTTCCCCATGCAGGTTGGCTATTACTTCGTGATGTTATGGACAAATTGGCACTTTCAGCAAGAGCCTGTGACCGAGTCTTAAAAATGAGTCGAACTATCGCGGACTTGGCTGGGGCTGATGAAATATCAGAAGAACATTTAGCAGAAGCGGTCAGCTATCGGTCATTGGACAGAAGTCCAGTAACTGACGAAAGAAGACTAACACCTGAGGTTTCAGCGCCTCAGCCACTGTCTCTCTGGTAAGGAGTTCTTTCAGGTCTCCCAAGTCCCCTTCTTAGTTCTCTAAGTTAGCTAAGTATGCCGAAGAAAGGGCGTCGGTCTTCATTTTGCTCCGTAAAATGAAATATTCAATTGTTAGCTTTCACAGTAGATAGTTGCTTAAAGCAGGTGGAGAATATGGACCTCAAGAATATGATTGGTTTCGAAGCTGGTAAGAGTGCGATGCCGGAACGAAAAGATATGTTAGCCTATGCTAACCTCAAATTTCCTTTTAACGGACTTCCGGTT